>JAKSDN010000221.1 GCA_022360075.1 Kiloniellales bacterium
AGGGGCGTGATTGCCGATCGGCCTCGGCTTTGCTAACCGACGCCATGGCCGACATCGTCATCACCGAGTTCATGGACGAGGCCGTGGTCGCCGCGCTGGCCGAAGACTACGCGGTGACCTACGACCCGGAGCTGGTCCATCGCCCGGACGCGCTGGCCGGCTGTCTGGGCGAGACCCGGGCCCTGATCGTGCGCTCCCACACCCAGGTGCGGCCGCCGCTATTAGATGTCGCGCCCAAGCTCGTCGTGGTCGGGCGCCTCGGTGTCGGTCTCGACAATATCGACCTGGATGCCTGTGCCGCCCGCGGGATCGAGGTCTGCCCCGCCACCGGCGCCAACGCCGTCGCCGTGGCGGAGTATGTGATTGCAGGCATCCTCATGCTGCGGCGCGGCGCCTATCACGCGACGAACCAAGTCCGTGCCGGCGCCTGGCCGCGTTTGGACCTGATCGGCGGCGAGGTCAGTGGCTGCCGGCTCGGGCTGATCGGCTTTGGTGGCATCGCGCGCGCGGTCGCTGCGCGAGCCCGGGCCTTGGGTATGGCGGTCTGCGCCTTCGATCCCTTCCTCCCGGCCAACGACCCGGCCTGGGAAGAGCAGGCCGTCGCTCCCGTCGATCTCGAGGCGCTCTTGGCGGAGAGCGACGTGGTCAGCCTGCACGTGCCGCTCACCGACGAGACCCGCCATCTGATCGACGCCGAGCGCTTGGCCGCCATGCGTCCGCACGCGGTCCTGATCAACTCCGCGCGCGGCGGCGTGGTCGACGAGCCTGCGCTGGTCGAGGCCCTGCGCGCCGGTCGCCTGGGTGGCGCGCTCCTCGACGTCTACGAGAGCGAGCCCCTGCCGGCCGGCGCCGGTTTCGAGGACGGGCCCAACCTCATCCTGACCCCGCATATCGCGGGGCTCACCCGCGAGTCCGAGAAGCGGGTGAGCGAGGTCACGGCGGCCCAAGTGCGGAGAGTCCTGGAACGCGACAGCCGCAAGTAGGCGCCTCCGTCGGCGGCGCCGGCGGGTGTTGCCGCACCCCCCGGCCCTGCCTAGAGTCGCCGCCTCTGTGGGAGGGCAAGGTGACATGACCGAGACGCTTCAATGCATCACGCCGATCGACGGCAGTCTCTACGTCGAGCGGCCATTGGCCGACGAGGAAGAGATCGCCCAGGCGCTGGAGCTGGCCCGCCAGGCGCAGGCGGTCTGGCAAGAGGTGCCGATCGCCGAGCGCCAAGTGCTGCTGGGCAAGGCCGTCGACGCCCTACTGTCGAAGCGCGCGGCCATCGCCGAGGAGATCGCCTGGCAGATGGGCCGGCCGGTCGCCCAGGCCGGCGGCGAGCTGAACGGCTTCGAGGAGCGCGCCCGCCACATGATCGCCATCGGCCCGGAGGTGCTGGGCGACATCGACGTGGGGCCGCGGGAGGGCTTCCAGCGCTTCATCCGGCGCGATCCCCTGGGCCTGGTCTTCGTCATGGCGCCCTGGAACTATCCCTATCTGACGGCGGTCAACGCGATCGTGCCGGCGTTGATGGCGGGCAATGCCGTGCTGCTCAAGCACTCGCACCAGACGCCGCTTTGCGCCGAACGCTTCGCCGAGGCCTTCGAGGCCGCCGGCCTGCCCGAGGGCGTGTTCCAGTACCTGCACCTCGGCCATCAGGCCGCGCTCGACATCCTCGAGCGCGGCGCGGTCGACTTCGTCGCTTTCACCGGCTCGGTCAAGGCCGGCCACGCCGTGCAGCGCGCCGCCGCCGCCAGCTTCATCGGCGTCGGCCTGGAGCTCGGCGGCAAGGACCCGGCCTACGTGCGCGCCGACGCCGTGCTCGAGCACGCGGTCGAGAGCCTGGTCGACGGCGCCTTCTTCAACGCCGGCCAGTCCTGCTGCGGCATCGAGCGGATCTACGTCCACGAGGAGGTCTTCGAGGACTTCGTCGAAAGCGCCGTGGCCGAGGCCGAAAAGCTGCGGCTCGGCGAGCCGACCCGGCCCGAGACCACACTCGGCCCCATGGTGCGCGCCGCCGCCGCCGACTTCGTGCGCGGCCAAACCGCCGAGGCCTGCGAGGCCGGCGCCCGGGCGCTGATCGACGAGGCGAAGTTCCCCGCCAGCCGCGCGGGCACCCCCTATCTGGCGCCGCAGATCCTGGTGGACGTCAACCACGCCATGCGCGTGATGACCGAGGAGAGTTTCGGACCGGTGGTCGGCATCATGAAGGTGACCTCCGACGTCGAGGCCGTCGCGCTGATGAACGACAGCGCCTTCGGCCTGACCGCCTCGATCTGGACCACCGACGCCGACGCCGCCCTCGACATCGGCGAGAGAGTGAAGACCGGCACCTGGTTCATGAATAGATGCGACTACCTGGACCCGGCCCTGGCCTGGACCGGGGTCAAGGACTCGGGCCGCGGCTGCACCCTGTCGCAGGTCGGCTACGAGCAGTTGACCCGGCCGAAGTCGTTTCATCTCAGGACGGCGGTGTGAAGCGGCACGGCCACTGTGTGCGCCCCTCATCCACTTCTCAGACTGTCACCCTCGGGCTTGACCCGAGGGTCCATGGGGGTGCAAGACCGGGACCCCGATATCGATAGGCCCGGTGGTCCCGCAAGCCCCATGGATGCTCGGGTCAAGCCCGAGCATGACATCGTGTTGGGGTCGAAGGCGTTTTTGAAACGCCCCCGAAGGGACGGCACTGCCGCATCGAAAGAAAGCGAGACCTAACCCATGACCGACCCTGCCCCGTCCTACAAGGCGACCTGGAGCTATCCGACGCAAATGCTGTTCGGGCCGGGGCGCATTCGCAATCTCGCCAGGGCTTGCCAGAGCCTGGGCATGACGCGGCCCCTCCTGGTCACGGACCCGGGTCTGGCCAAACTGCCCATGATCAGCGACGCGCGCGCGGCGAACGAGGCGGCCGGCCTGCCGACCGGGCTGTTCAGCGACGTCAAGGCGAACCCGGTGGGCAAGAACGTCGAGGACGGCGTGGCGGTCTATCGCGCGGGCGGCCACGACGGCGTGATCGCCTGGGGCGGCGGCAGCGGTCTCGACGCGGCCAAGGCGATCGCCATGATGGCCGGGCAGAGCCGCGGAATCTGGGATTTCGAAGACGTCGGCGACAACTGGAAGCGGGCCGATCCCGACGGCATCGCGCCGATCGTCGCCGTGCCGACCACGGCCGGCACCGGCTCGGAGGTCGGGCGCGCCTCGGTGATCCTGAACGAGGAAACCCACACCAAGGTCATCGTCTTCCATCCCAAGATGCTGCCCGCGACGGTGATCTCCGATCCCGAGCTGACCATCGGCCTGCCGGCCCACGTCACGGCGGCGACCGGCATGGACGCGCTCGCCCACTGCCTGGAGGCCTACTGCGCGCCGGGCTATCACCCCATGGCCGAGGGCATCGCGGTCGAGGGCATGCGCCTGGTCAAGGATTGGCTGCCGACGGCGGTGAAGGATGGCGGCAACCTAGCCGCGCGCGCCAACATGCTGGCCGCCGCCTCCATGGGCGCCACCGCCTTCCAGAAGGGCCTGGGTGCGATCCACGCGCTCAGCCATCCCGTGGGCGCGCTCTACGATACCCACCACGGCCTCACCAACGCCGTGGTCATGCCCTATGTCCTGGCCTTCAACCGGCCGGCGATCGAGGACAAGATGCTGCGCCTCGCGGCCTGGCTCGGCCTGCCCGATCCCTCCTTCGCGGCGGTGCAGGACTGGGTGCTCGGGTTGCGCCGCAGCTTCGAGATGCCCCACACCCTGAAGGAGCTCGGCGTCGGCGACGACCGTTTCGACACGCTGGCGGAGATGGCCGCGGTCGATCCGACGGCCGGCGGCAACCCGGTGCCCCTCGACGTGCCGCTCTGCAAGGGCCTCGTGGAGGCCGCCTTCGAGGGTCGGCTCGCCTGACCCTCCCGGCGCCGCGGCGGCGCCGTTTATTGCACCGCACAAAAGATCGGCACGCAGCCGATTGTTCCAATTGGGCTTTTTTGCCCCGGACTCGGGCCGAGCGCTCCAGTCAGAAAGTTGCTCGCGCCCGGCGCGCGCGGTTCTTTCCTGTCCGCGTTTCGCGACTAGGGCTTAGCTTGTGGCTATTTGTCCGCCGTCAACGACTTCTTATTGAATGTTTGTTCATGATTTTTCACATAGGGACCCGAAGGGCTTTGCGAGGCCCGCGCCTCGCGCCCCGATAATAAGGGAGCAGGTCATGTCTGTTTTCAGTCATCCCGAGTTCGACGACCACGCTCAGGTCGCTTTCTGCTGCGACCCGGAGAGCGGCCTCAAGGCGATCATCGCGGTCCACAATCTGCATCGCGGCCCGGCGCTCGGCGGCTGCCGCATGTGGCCCTATGCCAGCGACGAAGAGGCTCTCACCGACGTGCTGCGTCTTTCCCGGGGCATGACCTACAAGTCGGCGCTCGCCGATCTACCCTACGGCGGCGGCAAGTCCGTCATCATCGGCGATGCCAAGCAGGACAAGAGCGAGGCCCTGTTCCGTGCCATGGGCCGCTTCGTCGACTCCCTCGGCGGCCGCTACATCGCGGCCGAGGACGTCGGCATCTCGGTGCCCGATGTCGAGACCATGGCGCGCGAGACCGAGCATGTCGCCGGCACCACCGCGGGCGGCGCGGGCGACCCCTCCCCGGCCACGGCCTACGGCGTCTACATGGGTATCCGCGCCGCCGTGAAGCATCGACTCGGCCAGGACACGCTGAAGGGCGTCACGGTCGCGGTGCAGGGCGTCGGCCATGTCGGCTACTACCTCTGCCGCTATCTCGCCGCCGACGGCGCGATCCTGAAAGTGACCGATATCGACGGCGCCGCCGTCCAGCGCGTGGTCGAGGAGCTCGGCGCCGCAGCAGTCGACAAGGACGCCATCTACGACACGGCCTGCGACGTCTTCGCGCCCTGCGCCTTGGGTGCGGTGGTCAACGACGAGACCTTGGGGCGTCTCACCGCGCGGGTCGTCGCCGGCTCGGCCAACAACCAGCTCGCCGAGCCGCGCCACGGCACGGCGCTGATGCAGCGCGGCATCCTCTACGCCCCGGACTACGTGATCAACGCCGGCGGCGTGATCCACATCAGCTACGAGGCCAAGCCCGGCGTGCGCAGCTACAACAAGGAAGCCGCCGTCAAGCACGTGGCACGCATCCACGATACGCTCCTGGAGATCTTCGAGCGCGCCGAGGCCGCATCGATCCCGACCTCTGAGGCGGCCGACCGCATCGCAGAGCAGCGCTTCGAGACCGCCGCGGTCCGCGCCGCGGCGTAACACCCGACGCGGCGCGCCTCAGCGCTCGGCTCGTCGCCCTTACTCCGGCCTGACGACGGTACCGGCGTGCAAGAGGCTTATGGCCTCATGCATCGCCGTCCACTCCCTTCACCCTCGGTAGCGGCATTCGGCTCGCGATGTTCTGCCGGGCCCTCGAACGCCTGAAGCGCGCCTCGCCGTGGCGTATCGTTCTTCGATAGCTTTTTTGGAGTCTGGCTCGAAACGAAATTCGTGAGATCAGTGGGTTGCCATAACTCCTTTGTCATCACCGGGCTTGACCCGGTGATCCAGAGTGGCGCCTGGGTCAAGCGATGCCTGGATTGCCGGATCAAGTTCGGCAATGACAAGCGAGGAGGGGTCTTTCTCCAAGCTCCTGTTCTGAAGCCAATCATTTTCGATCAGGTTCTTATAGAACAGCTATGCTATCCATATTTCTAGGCCAATCATTTTGTCATTACCTAGAGAATTGAAGTAAGGCCGAGTATTTCCCGATTAAATGACACAGCTTCACCCGCGCGATAACTCTCGGTTAGGAGTTTCCTCTCAATATCGTTGGGAGATCAGTAGGTTCGGCCCAATCAATCCATAAGCCCGGACAGCGGCGCAGAGTGCGACGACCCCAAGCATGGAGATCATAAAGCCCAACAACCGGATTCGGCTGTTTCTGCTCACCATCATCATGGTCGCGGCCGCCGCCACGGTCGCCGGAATCTCGGTCCGGGGCCTCTACACCGCCGCGGTTTCGGAGCAACGCGCCAGGCTGATCGAGCTCGCCGAGGATCGCGCGAGGCTGATCGAAGCGATCAATGCCGAGCACGACGAGCTACCGCCGCAACAGGCCTTGGCGGCGACGCTGGCGCCGATCACGCAGGCGCACGAGCGCTATTCCGGTCTCGGGCAGACGGGCGAGTTCACGCTCGCCCATCGGATCGGCGACCAGATCCAATTCCTGCTGAGTCACCGTCATTTCGACCTATCCATGCCGAAGCCTGTCCCCTGGGACGCCGAGATCGCGGAGCCCATGCGGCGGGCCCTAGCGGGGCATCAGGGTACGATCGTCGCCCTCGACTATAGAGGCGCCGAGGTCCTGGCGGCCTACGAGCCGGTCAAGCTGCGCGGCTTCGACCTCGGCATGGTGGCCAAGATCGACATGGCCGAGATCCGCGCGCCCTTCGTGAAGGCCATCGCCCTTACGGTCCTCGGCGGCGGTCTGGTCATCATCCTGAGCATTGGCCTCTTCTGGCGCCTGGGCCAAAGAATTCTCGACCACGAGAGGGCGGAAACCCGTTTCAGGGAACTGCTCTTCGAGTCCGCCCCGGACGCGACCCTCTTCGTCGATGAGCATGGCCGGATCGTGCTGCTCAACGCCCAGGCGGAGAGACTCTTCGGCTATGCGCGAAGCGAGCTTCTCGGCCGGCCGGTGGAAGTCCTGATCCCCGACCGCTTCGGCGCGAATCATGCCGGGCTTCGGCGGCAGTATTTTCGGCGCCCCAGCCCGCGCTTCATGGGCCAGACCAAGGAGCTCTACGGCCTGGCCAAGGACGGCCGCGAGTTCCCGGTCGAGATCAGCCTGAGCCCGGTTCGAACCACTGGTGGCAACCTCGTGGCGACCGCCGTGCGCGATGTCTCGGACCGCAGACAGGCCGAGGCGACGATCGAGCGCATGGCCCTCCAGGATGCTCTCACCGGGCTGCCCAACCGGCGCCAGTTCCAGGAGAGGCTCCAGCAGGCGATCTCTCAGGCCAAGCGCAGCCGCCGTCACGTCGGGCTCATGCTGCTCGACCTAGACGGCTTCAAGTTCGTCAACGACACCTATGGCCATGCCATGGGCGACGCGCTGCTGACCCAAGTCGCGGCTCGGCTGACGGACTGCGTGCGCGAGACGGACACGGTGGCGCGCCTGGGCGGCGACGAGTTCGCGGTGATCTCGCCCAACATCGATTCGCCCGAAGCGGCGATGGCTCTCGCCGAGCGGCTCGTCAAGGCGCTGGCACGGAGCTTCTGGATCGACGGCCGGGAAGTCCACAGCGGCACCAGTATCGGCATCACCGTCTTCCCGCACGAGACGGGCAACACGGATCAACTGCTGCGCTTCGCCGACCTGGCGCTCTACCGGGCGAAGGACGAAGGGCCGGGGAGCTTCCGCCTTTACGACGAAGTCATCGATGCCGAGGTCAAAGCGCGACGCGCTCTCGAAGAGGATCTCCGCGCCGCGATGAAGGACGAGCAGCTCCGCCTCGTCTATCAGCCCAAGTTCGACATCGCCTCCGGCGCGCTGATTGGCGCCGAGGCCCTGCTGCGCTGGACCCATCCGGAGCGCGGCCCCGTATCGCCGGCCGAGTTCATTCCCGTCGCCGAGTCGAGCGGGCTGATCATTCCGATCAGCGAGTGGGTGGTCAGGACAGTCTGCGAGCAGAACCGGGCCTGGCAGGACGCCGGATTGCCGCGGATCTGCCTTGCGGTGAACGTCTCACCCCTGCAGTTCAAGCAACCCGGGTTTGCCGATCAGATCACCGCTTCCCTCCAGGCGGCCGGCCTCAATCCGAAATGGCTCGAGCTCGAGATCACCGAGACCATGGCGATGGAGGGCGGCGAGCAGATCGCCTCGATCCTGGAAGCCCTGCGCTGGATCGGCGTCGGGATCTCGATCGACGACTTCGGCACGGGCTTCTCCTCGCTCACCCGCTTGAAGGCCTTCCCGGTCAACCGCCTGAAGATCGATCAGAGCTTCGTGCGCGACATCACGACGGACCTGAACGATGCCGCCATCAGCTCGGCCATCATCCAGCTCGGGCACAGCCTCAAGATCAAGGTCATCGCCGAGGGCGTGGAGACGCAAGAGCAGTTCCAGTTCCTCGCCGAGCACGGCTGCGACGAGGCGCAGGGCTACCATCTGAGCCGGCCACTGGAGGCCGAGGCCTTCGCCGCCTTTCTCTCAAGCCACGAGGCCGCCGCCTTCTGTAGACCGGCGGAACCGGAAGATCCTTGGATCGACCGGCGCATCGCGTAGAGCACGACTGGCACGCCGCAGCGGCGACGCCTTGACCTTCAGGCCGCTACCCCCGCGGCCGAAGCGATCTCCTCGAGCAGCTCGGCGGTCGTGCGCTGGCGGCAGTAGCCCTTGATCGCCCGCAGGCTGTCGTCGTGGCGCTGCTGGGTGTAGCTGGCGCAGGCGTCGGGCACCAAGGTCACGAGATAGCCGATATCGCAGGCATCGCGTACGGCCGATTCCACACACTGGTCCGTGAGCACGC
Source organism: Kiloniellales bacterium (assembly GCA_022360075.1). The sequence goes on from JAKSDN010000221.1 coordinate 8,497, forward strand.
CGGCGAGGATCAGGTAGCGCACTCCCAGGTTACGCAGCACATAGTCGATGTTCGTGGAGTTGAAGACGCTGGAGGCGGTCTTGGGGATCACGATCTCGTCGTCGCCCGGCGCAATGGCGTCGATCACCTTGCCGTCCCAGGAGCCCTTGGGCACGTTGAAGCCGGTGATCTTGTAGTCGAGGCTGCGGTCGCGGCCATCTTGGGTCAGGCTCTCGATCACCGTGTAGAGGACCTCGATGCCGGCGGCCCGGCAGCCCGCCTGCAGGCGCTGCATATTGGGCACGGCGCTGCGTTCCATGCACTCGAAGTAGTAGGCGAGCGTCGGATCGGAGGCCCCTGACGCGAGCTCCTTGAACTCGCTGCCGTCCCGGTGCGCGCAGTAGTTCTGGACGTCGATGAACAGCAGCGCCGTTTCCGCTGGCACGACCGGCACTTCGCGGCTCAAGCTCTGGGTCATGGAGGCCTTCCTTTCTGCGGGCTGGACAGCCGCCCGGGCCCACTCTAATCACGATGTAACGAGACGGATTTTCCAGTTCAAGGGCGATCGGCGGAATGGCGGATAACCACTTTCGAGTGCTGGCGCCGGACGAGCCGCCAGCGGTGCACAGCTACCGCGAGGCGGGCACGTCGGACATTTTCATCACCTGCGATCATGCCGGCAACCTGATTCCCAAGCGCTACGGCACACTCGGCCTGGAGCCACTCCATCTAGTCCGCCATATCGGCTGGGACATCGGCGCCTCGGGGCTCTCGCGGCGGCTGTCCGACCTGCTCGATGCGACGCTCTTCACCCAGACTTATTCGCGCCTGGTGATCGACTGCAACCGCGATCTCGGCCGCCCGGATTCGATCGCCAAGAGGAGCGAGGACACCGACATTCCCGGCAATCTTGGATTGGAGCCGGGCGAGGCCGAAGCCCGCGCGCGAGAGATATTCTGGCCCTACCAGAACGCCATCGCCGCCGCACTCGACGCCCGAGCAGCCGCCAGCCGCAGGACGGTGCTGGTCGCCATGCACAGCTTCACGCCCGTCTACCACGGCGTCTCGCGGCCCTGGCACGTCGGCCTGCTCTACAACCGGGACGGCCGTATGGCCGCCATCCTCAAGGACCTGCTGAGCGAGGACCGGGCGCTTTGCATCGGCGAGAACGAGCCCTATGCGGTCAGCGATTCGAGCGACTACGGGATTCCGGTCCACGGCGAGCGGCGCGGCCTGCCGCACATCGAGATCGAGATGCGCCACGACCTGATCGAGACCGTCGCGCACCAGCAGGAATGGGCCGAACGCTGGGCCGACATCCTGCCGCGGGCCGCCGCACGCCTGGAAGACTGCCGGCCGACGGCTTAGGGCCTGCGCAGTCTGGGGTGTGGCGAGGACCGGGGGAATCCGTATAGTCGAGTGTCGACCTAGCGCTTCGCGGCCCCGCGAAGGCGTCAGCAAAATCCGGACGTGAAGGACCCTGAATGAAAGCCCTGGTTATCGTGTGTTTGCTGATCGTTGCCGCCGGCGCGGCGACCTTCTATCGCTACCAGAGCTTTAGTCCCTGCGACTGGATGCACCAGGACCTGGTCGAGCAGACCGGCCTGCCGGAACTGGTCATCGAGGCGCGGATCAAGGCCGTCTTCCTGCTCGACGGCATCACCGATCCGGCGCCGCACGAGTGCCTGGTCGAGTGGTGGGAAGTCCGGCTGAACGGCCTGCCCGAGGAGAATTGATCCCGCGTGCGTTGATCGCGGCCCGGCCGCTCCGCTACCCTCTACCCTGGCACAGAAACAGAAGAAAAGACCAGGACGGGGCGCGGCCGGGGTATGGCGCAGGGCGAACAAGGGATTAGCGCGGCACCGATCCTCGAAGTCACGGGCCTGGCCAAACGCTATGGCGGAGTCGAGGCCCTCTCCGACTATCATCTGGAGCTGGCGGCGGGCGAGCTGCTCGGGCTGATCGGGCCCAACGGCGCCGGTAAGACCACGGCCTTCAACCTCCTGACCGGCGTCACGCGGCCGAGCGCAGGACGCATCCGCTTTCTGGGCCAAGACATCACCGGGCAGGCGGCGCCGCGTTTCACCGCGCTCGGCATCGCACGGACCTTTCAGACCAGCCGCCTGTTCCGCGAGCTGAGCGTGGTCGAAAACGTCATGGCCGCGCTCCACATGCGCCACGGACCGGGCCTGCTGCCGACGTTGATCGGCCTGCCCGCCTTTCGCCGCGCCGAGCGGGACATTCGAGCCCGCGCGGCCGACCTCCTGGAGCAGCTCGGGCTCGCGCGCTTCGCCGAGCGGCGGGCCGACGCCCTGCCCTACGGCGATCAGCGGCGGGTCGAGATTGCCCGCGCTCTCGCCACCGAGCCACGTCTACTGCTGCTCGACGAGCCGGCCGCCGGCATGAACCCGCAGGAGACCGCCGAGCTGGTCGCGCTGATCGCCCGCATCCATCGCGAACGCGACCTCACGATCATCCTGGTCGAGCACGACATGAAGCTGGTCATGGGCCTTTGCCGGCGCGTGCAAGTGATCAACCGGGGCCAGGTGCTGGCCATCGGCACGCCGGCCGAGGTGCAGGGCGATGCGGCCGTGATCGAGGCCTACCTCGGCCGCCGGCGAAAGGCGGTCGCGCATGCTTGAGGTCCGCGACCTGCAGGTACGGCGCGGCCACACCGACGTCTTGCGCGGTGTCGCGTTGCACGTCGAGGCGGGCGAAATCGTCGCCCTGATCGGCGGCAACGGCGCCGGCAAGGCCACGACCCTGATGACCCTCTGCGGCCTGCTGCGCCCGCGCAGCGGCGAGATCCGCTACCGAGCACCGGACAGCGAGACGGCGACCGACCTGACGCGCCTGCCGGCCGAGACGATCATGCGCCTGGGTCTCGCGCTCTGTCCCGAAGGGCGACAGGTCTTCGGCTCGCTCAGCGTCGAAGAGAACCTGCGGATCGGCGCTTACCTGCGCGACGACAAGGCAGCGATTTCCCGCGACCTCGACTGGATCCACGGCCTCTTCCCGATCCTCTTCGACCGCCGTCGCCTGCCGGCCGGCAACCTCTCCGGCGGCGAGCAGATGATGCTGGCGATCGGCCGCGCCCTCATGGCCCGGCCGCGGCTGCTGCTGCTCGACGAGCCTTCGCTCGGCCTGGCGCCGCAGGCGGTCGACCAGATCTTCGAGACCCTGGCGACCATCAACCGCGAGGGCACGACCTTGCTGCTGGTCGAGCAGAACGCCGCGATGGCGCTCGAGCTCGCCGAGCGGGCCTACGTGCTGGAGACCGGCCGTATCGCGATTAGCGGCACCGGCCGCGAGCTCGCCGGCGACGCCGAAGTGCAGCGCAGCTATCTCGGGGTCGCGTGATGTCAGCCTATCTGACCCAGCAACTCATCAACGGGCTCACACTCGGCAGCATGTATGCGCTGGTCGCGATCGGCTTTTCGATGATCTACGGCATCGTGCGGCTGATCAACTTCGCCCACGGCGACATCGTCATGATCGGCGCCTTCACCACCGTCGGCTTGGTGGCGATCGGCGGTCTGCCCTGGCCCTTGATCGCGGTCGGCGTGCTGATGGTCGGCGCGCTCGCCGGCATGCTGGTCGAGCTCGCCGCTTTCCGACCGATGCGCGGGGCTCCCCAGGTCACCGGCTTCATCGCCTCGCTCGCCGTCTCGATCGTCATCCAGAACCTCGGCATCCTCGTGCTCTCGCCGCAGCCGCGGAACTTCCTCTTCCCCGAGGTCATGCGCGAACGAGTCCCGCTCGGCGCCGGCACGCTCAGCCTGCTCGACCTGGTTATCGTCGTGACCGCGCTGGTACTGATGGCGCTGCTCGTGCTGCTGGTCAAGAAGACCAAGCTCGGCATGGCCATGCGCGCGACCGCCGAGAACGCCGAGGTCGCGCGCCTGATGGGCATCAACATCAACCGCGCGATCATGGCCGCCTTCGCGATCGGCAGCGCACTGGCCGCAATCTCCGGGCTGATGTGGGGCGGCAAGTACGGCCAGATCGATCCCCTGCTCGGCTTCCTGCCCGGCCTCAAGGCCTTCGTCGCCGCGGTGATCGGCGGCGTCGGCTCGATCCCCGGTGCCATGCTCGGCGGCTATATCCTGGGTCTTTCGGAGGTGCTCTTCGTCGGTCTGCTGCCGCCGGAGTACTCGGGCTATCGCGACGCCTTCGTGTTCGGTCTACTGATCCTGGTGCTACTGGTGATGCCCAACGGTCTCTTCGGCCGCAGCGGCGAGGAGCGCGCCTGAGATGGCCGCTCTCGACGTCACCCTTTCGGGGTTCGCGCGTCCGGCCCGGATCGGCTTGGCCGCCCTGCTGCTCGGCTTGGTCGCCGTTTGGCTGATGACGCTCGGCTTCAACGACTACCTGCTGACGCTGGCCTGCTTCGTCGGGCTCAACGTGATGCTGGCGACCAGCCTGACGCTCAGCAACGGCTGCACCGGCCTGTTCTCGCTCGGCCATCCGGGCTTCATGACGGTGGGCGGTTATTTGGCCGCGGTCTTCACCTATCCGGTGCAGCGCAAGTCCTACATGATGCCGGAGCTGCCCGACTGGATCGCCAGCCAGCAGTGGGACCTGCTGCCGGCGACACTGCTCGGCGGCGTCGGCGCCGCGCTGGTCGCAGTCGTGATCGGCTTTCCGGTGCTGCGCCTGCGCGGCCACTACCTGGCGGTCGCGACGCTCGGCTTCATCATCATCGTGCGCGTGCTGATCATCAACATGGAGGGCTATACGCGCGGCGGTCTCGGGTTGAACGGCCTGCCGCTGCTGACCAACCTCTGGTGGGTCTTCGGCTGGACCGCGCTGACGCTCTTCGTGTGCTGGCGGATCAAGCACTCCTCCCTCGGCCGTGCCATGCTGGCGATCCGCGAGAACGAGATGGCGGCCCAATGCATGGGCATCAAGGCGACCCGCACGCGCCTGACCGCCTTTGTCATCGGCGCTTTCTTTGCCGGCGTCGCGGGCGTGCTCTGGACCCATCTCGTGACCGTGATCACGCCGGGCAGCTTCTCGATCATGCTCGCGTTCACGTTGGTCGTGATGGTGGTGATCGGCGGCAGCGGCAGCCTGACCGGCGCCGTGATCGCGGCCGTTGCGCTCAGTGTGCTCGCCGAGCTGATCAAGCCCTTCGAGCAGGGGCTCGACGCCTACGGCTTGAGTCAAATCGTCATCGCATTAGGATTGCTACTGGTTCTCATGCTTCGCCCCAAGGGCCTGTTCGGCAGCCTGGAGCCTGCCTTCATTGTCGGCCGGGCGAACCGAAAAGAGTAATGGTCAAAGGCCGGGACAACGCATCCCGGACCTGAATTCATTCAGCAAACGACAACAGGGAGATAAGGAGAACACCCGATGTTGAACAAACTGATTATTGGCCTCGCGGCCGGTCTGTCGCTCAGCGCCACCGCCATGGCGGCCGATCCGATCAAGGTGGGGCTGCTCTACAACCTCACCGGCGGCCTCGCCTCTCTGGACAATCCCGCGCTCAACGGCTCCAAGCTCAAGGCCAAACAGATCAACGAGGCCGGCGGTCTCTTGGGCGGCCGCGAGCTCGAGCTGATCGTGCTCGACACCAAGACCGATCAGCAGGAGACCGCCAAGGGCGCGCAGAAGATGCTCTCCGAGGACGTGGTGACCGGTGTCGGCTATTCGGACACGACCTTCGTCATGGCCGCCGCCCCGCTGTTCCAGGACAAAAAGATCCCCTTCATCACCTTCGGCGCGACCCATCCCATGCTGCCGACCTGGGTCGGCGATCACATGTTCATGACGCCCTTCGGCGACGACGACCAGTCCTACGCCATCGCCGACTACACTTTCGACAAGCTGGGCGCGCGCCGCGTCGTGGTCTGGACCGACGAGTCCATGGACTTCACCAAGGCGCTGTCGAAGTTCTTCAAGGAGCGCTTCATCGAGCGCGGCGGCGAGATCATCCAGGGCGACGCCTTCATGATGGGCGACACCGATTTCTCGGCCCAGATCGCGCGCCTGCAGGCCGTCGACCCGGCGCCCGACGCGGTCTTCATCTCGGCGATCCCGAGCGAGGCGGGCCTGTCCGTCAAGCAGATCCGCGAGCAGGGCATCACCATGCCGATCGTCAGCGGCGACGGCTTCGACACGGAGCTGGTCGCCGACGTGCCCGGACCGAAGCTCGCCAACGACGTCTTCTTCTCGACTCATACTTACCGGGCCGACGACCGCAAGGAGGTCATCGACTTCGTCGAGGCCTACAAGAAGGAGTACGGCAAGGATCCCGAAAACGCCTTCGCGCCGCTCGGCTACGACGCCATTGGCCTGCTGGCGAACGCGATCGAGCGTGCGGGCGCGGCCGAGCCGGCCAAGATCCGCGACGCCCTGGAGGCCACCCGCGACTATCCGGCGGTGACCGGCACCATCTCTTACACCCGTGAGAACATGGTCCCGCCCAAGCCGGTGGCGATCATCAGCGTGCAGGGCGGCAAGTACGAGATGCTGGAGATCTGGTCGCCGAACTAGGTGGCATCAGATCACCCCTCCCCAATCGCGATCAGCAAACGTCCGATTTGGGGAGGGGCGGCGAAGTACGCGAGGTAAGTATGCAGTCGCTGGACTGACAACGTGCGTGCTTCGAGACGCCCGCCAAGGCGGGCTCCTCAGCATGAGGTCTTTTCTTAATGCCATCATCGGTCGACCTCATCCTGAGGAGTGCCCGTCAGGGCGCGTCTCGAAGGACGCACGATAGACCTGCAGCAATCGCGTGATAACCGCACGACGTCCAAGCGTCTTTTGATCGCGAGAGAGTTCGTTCCGCTGGCTGCGTTAACCGACGCCGGCCCGCACGGGTCCTCGTCGGCGATTATCATCACGGGGGGAAGGTGATGAACCGCGAAGAGCTGATCATGTTCTGCACCGGCGACATCG
>JAKSDN010001333.1 GCA_022360075.1 Kiloniellales bacterium
CGATCGATGGCTTCGACCAGGGCGTCGGCGTCGTAGGTTGCGGTCTCCTCGGCGTAGGGGTAGGCCGGCTCGCGCAGCGTGTCCCAGGCCAGATTGCTGACGATCTCGAGCAGCGGCACCAGGCGCTCGGCCTCGTCGCGCACGTGGCTGTCGCGCAGGGCGAGCCAGTCGGCCGCCGCGGCATGGGCGTGGGTGGTTCCGAATTCCAGGCGGTCGTGGGTCCAGGCGATCGCCTGGCGCACGCCTTCCAGGGGATCGTTGCCGGTCTGGGCCAGGCGCGAGAGCTCGCGCGCCATACGGTCGTATTCGTAGCGCCGGAAGGAGGCGCGCAGATTGTCCAAGGCCGACTGGGCGGTCTCTGCGGCCGGCGGATCGCTCGGGTCGATCCAGACCGTGTCGCCCTCGATGCGGACCGGATAGCGCCGCAGCTTGTCGCCGCCGACCAGCGTCTCGCCGCTCTCCAGGTCGAACTTCCAGTTGTGCCAATTGCAGGTCAGCACGCAGCCCTCGGCGAGGCTGCCCTCCATCAGCGGATAGCCCTCGTGCGGGCAGCGGTTGTTGCAGGCGAAGACACCCTTGTCGCCTTGGAAGAGCGCGATCTGCTTGCCGTCGAGTTTGACCAGCAGGCGGCCGCGGTCGGCAAGCGCCCCACGTTCGGCGACCTTGACCCAGGGCGCCGGCAACCCGGGTTCGTCGTGGAGCTTCGCGTCGCGGACGAGGCTGTGGGTTTCCAGAGCTTCGGCCATCACCAAACCTCCTTCTGGCGCCAGGGTGGGTTGAGCCGGTTCTTGCCGGCCGTGTAGAGCACGATGGGGTTGCCGTCGGGGTCGCGCAGCCGGGCCTCGCGCCACAGCCAAGGCTGATCGGCCGGGGCGGTCTCCGGCACGATGCCGCGGGCGGCGAGGCCGGCCACGGTGGCATCGAGGTCGTCGCATTCGAAATGCACGGTCGCGGCCGTCGGCCGGCTCGTGACCGCGAGGCTGCTGCCGCCGTGCGGGCAGAGAAAGCGGGCATAGCGCGGTCCGGAGTCGACGATCGGCAGCAGGCCGAGGGCGCGGTAGAAGGCCGCGGAACGCGGGAAGTCGTGGGCCTGCACCGTGACGTGGTTGAGCTTCATGGGCGCGCTCCCGGGCGCGGGGAATATTTCTAAAGATATCGCCGTACAAATTATCTACGCCTGTGCCTTGCTTTTATCAAGTGAAATCTTTAGAAAACGAGCATGACCATGTCCGAGAAGGCCAAGAGCAAGCGCCAGCGCGACGGCAAGAGCCGCCGGGCGATTATCGATCTCCTCAAGGAGCAGGGCCCGCAGGACGCCCAGAGCCTGGCCGCGAGCCTCGGCGTCTCGGCCATGGCGGTGCGCCAGCATCTCTACGAGCTGGAGAGCCAGCGTCTGGTCACCTTCGTGGAGGAGCCGCGGGCGGTGGGCCGGCCGGCCAAGCTCTGGCGCCTGACCGAAGCCGCCGACCGCTTCTTCCCCGACGGCCACGCCGATCTGACCACCTCGCTGCTGGACGCGATGCGCTCGGCCTTCGGCGAGGCCGGGCTCGACAAGCTGCTCGACGTGCGCAGCCAAGAGCAGAGCGCGGCCTACGCCCGCCGCGTGCCGACCAACGCGCCGCTGCGGGCCCGGCTCGAGGCCCTGGCCGCCCTGCGCAGCGAGGAGGGCTACATGGCGGCGGTGGAGGAAGGGCCGGACGGCGCGCTGCTGCTGGTCGAGAACCACTGCCCGATCTGCGCCGCCGCAAAGAGCTGCTCGGGCCTCTGCAAGGCAGAGCTACAGGTCTTTCAGAATGTGCTCGGCAGTGACGTCGAGGTCGAGCGCACCGATCACATCCTCACGGGCGCGCGCCGTTGCGCCTACCGCGTTTCGGCCCTGCCGAAAGCGAAAGCCTCTTGAGGCGCTGAAGCTCCCGAACGACACTGGGTGCCCTTGCAGCCTCCGGGGATGCTGCCCAACTCTCACCCGTATGGTCTTGTTGTGGCCCAGCAACCGATGACGTCCCGGTTTCGTTCTCTTCTCTGCCTGCTCGCGGGCGTAGCGACCGGTTGGGCGAGTCTCGCGCTGCCGGCGCGGGCGCAGAACGATTTCCTCACCGACTTGCTGCTGCCCGAGTCCCAGGAGCGCGCGCTCGCCGAGCAGGAGCACCCCAAGGTGCTGGCTCAGTTCGGCGGCGAGTATCGCGATCCCGAGCTGCTGCGCTACGTGCAGGGCCTGACCGAGTTCCTCGGCCGGACCTCGGCGCGGCCGGACCTGCAATACCGCGTGACCATCCTGAACAGCCCGGTGGTCAACGCCTTCGCCCTGCCGGCGGGCTACGTCTACGTGACGAGGGGGCTGCTGGCGCTGGCCGACAGCGAGGCGGAGCTGGCCGGCGTGCTGGCGCACGAGATCGGCCATGTGACGGCCCGGCACACGGCGCAGCGCTACAGCCGCACCGTGCTGGCCCAGGGCATTCTCGGCCTGCTCGGCCAGGCGACCCAGGGCACGCAGCTCGGCGGCCTGGCCGAGATCGCGGCGCCGGCGGCGCTGATCGCCCTGCAGGGCTTCTCGCGCGAGCACGAGCACGAGGCCGATCTGCTGGGCGTGCAGACCATGGCCCGCGCGGGATTCGATCCCAACGCCATGGCGAGCTTTCTCGACAAGCTGCAAGCCAAGACCGCGCTGGACTCGCGCCTCGCAGGGCAAGCCGCGAGCAGCGGCGGCGGCTTCGACCTCTTCTCGACCCATCCGCGCACGCCGGAGCGCGTGGCACGGACTGCGGCCCAGGCGGGGGCGACCCAGGTCTTCGACCCCATGGTCGAGCGCGAGCTCTACCTGCGGAAGATCGACGGGCTGCTCTACGGCGACGACCCCGAGCAGGGCTTCGTGCGCGGCCAGGTCTTCGCCCATCCCGCGCTCGGCTTTCGCTTCGAGGTGCCGCAGGGCTTCAGCCTGCTGAACGGCCAGAAGCAAGTGATCGCGCGCGGGCCGAGCGGCGCGGTGATCCGCTTCGATGCCGCCTCGGGCCAGGGATTGGGCTCTGCGCTGCAGTATCTGCGCAACGTCTGGGGCAAGGATATGGGGCTGCAGGGCCTGGAGCGGCTCAACATCAACGGTTTCCCGGGCGCGACCGGCAGCCTGCGCTTCGACAACCAAGGCGAGCTCGTCGATCTGCGCCTAGTGGCGATCGAGGCGGCGCGCAACCAGATCTACCGCTTCATGTTTGCGGCGCCCGCCGCCATAGCCGGCGACCTGCGCGACGACTTCCAGCGCACGACCTTCTCCTTCCGCCGCCTGTCGCGCGACGATCGCCAACGGTTGCGGCCCTTCCGGCTGATCACCTATCAGGTGCGGCCCGGCGACAGCGTCTCCAGCCTGGCGCAGCGCCTGCCCTTCGCGCAGTCGCGCGAGGAGCGCTTTCGCGTGCTCAACGGCTTGGCGCCCGGCCAGCCCTTGCAGGTGGGCCAGATGGTCAAGCTGGTGACGGAGCAATAGGGCCAGGCGCTGCTGGTTTTAATCCTCTGGACAGAGCGCTTCTTGAGCCCCTTTCCCCTCATGCTGAGCCTGATGAAGCATGAGGATTGCTCGATACTGGCGGCAAGACCGGAGCGATCCAGAGCTGCGCTCGGTTCGTGTCCGAAACCTTCGACGGGCTCAGAGCTTGTGAAGAAATCGATGATGCGCTGGAAAGCGATCCTGCGTCCTTCGAGACGCCCGCTATCGCGGGCTCCTCAGGATGAGGATATTCCTTTGTGCCACAGAGATTTCTCCTCATCCTGGGAGCGCCCTTCAGGGCGCGTCTCGAAGGACGCAGGATGGTCTTGCAGCATGGTTCAAGTGCTCGCACTCGGACTTTCACAAACTCCCAGGATGACGAGACGCGGCGATCCAGCGGGCGTTCCTCGCACCACCCTCAATCCCCCGCCTTCCGCGCCGTGAAGGCCATGCGGCGCGGCGGGAGCTGGAAGGCGCCGTAGCAGCGGCCGGTCTCGACGGCGAAGCCGGCATCCGTGAGCGCGGCCTCGATCTCGTCCGGCGCGAAGAGATACTGCCGATGGCGCTCGCTCGAGCGTCGGTAGGCACCTTCGGCCGCGCGAAATACAATGATGTCCCGATCGAGCCGGTGTCGTTCTCGGTCCTCCTCGACGTCGAGCAACACGGCCCAGTCGTCGCCGGCGCGCCAGTTGCGATAGGTGAGGGTGTCGCCCGGCTCGTCGACGATCACGTCGAAGACGAAGAGGCCGCCGGGGCGCAGCGCCTCGAAGATCCGCCGGCAGAGCGCGGCGAGGGGCGGTGGGGCGCCGTCGTCGGGCGCCACGTAGCAAAGCACCTCGCCGATCGCG
>JAKSDN010000220.1 GCA_022360075.1 Kiloniellales bacterium
CCTGGGCCGCGACCAGTGCGCCCTGGACGTTGACTCCGAACTCCTCGGCAAGCCGATCCGGACTCAGCTCGAGCGGCCCACCCGGGCGCAACAGGGCAGCGTTATAGATGAGCACCGCGGCGGATCCGAGCCGCGCCTGAAGCGCCTCGAGCGCAGCCCCCAGGCTTTGCGGATCGCCGGCATCGGCCGTCTCGCCTGTCGCCTCGTGACCGGCGGAGTCCAGCTCGGCAACGAGCGCGTTCAGGCCCTCGGCCTTACGGGAAATCAGACCGAGTCGAAAGCCTCCGGCCCCGAAGCGGCGGGCCAAGGCCGATCCCAAGCCGGGCCCTGCACCGACGATCAGACAAGCAGCCAAAGGTCAGTCTCGTGGTCTGAATGATGATTGATTGTTGACAATCATCAAAGTCGAGAAGAAGCTCCCTGTCAACGGTGATTGTGAAAGGCCGTTCCCGACAATGGCGAAGGCGGCGAGCCCGAAGCTCCAAATCGTCCGACGCAGCCTGGTCGATCAGGTGGCGGAGGGCCTGCGTGAGGCCATTCTATCCGGCGCGTTCGAGCCGGGTGCGCGACTCACGGAAATGGAGCTGGCGGACTGGAGCGGGGCCAGCCGCGGCACGGTTCGCGCCGCGCTCGGCCAGCTCGAACGCGAGGACCTCGTGGTCTGCGAGCGCTACAGCGCCTGGTCGGTGCGCAGCATCGAGGACCAGGATGTTCGGGAGGTCTACAGCATGCGCGCGACGCTCGAGAGCGGGGCTGCGCGTCTGCTTGCCGCGGGCATCGATCAGCCTGGCATCGCGGCACTTCGCGAAGCTCAGAAGACCCTGGAGAAAGCCGAGTCGTCCAAGCGAAAAGCGCGGCGGATCGAAGCCGACCTCGCCTTTCATCGGCTGATCGTCGCGCTTTGCGGGAACCGCTTGCTCCTGGCCGCCTACGACCAGATCGCCAACAAGGTACGCTGGATCTACGCCGCCGCCGAGTCCTTGTCGCCCGAGCGAATCGATCTCGTCGCCTGGCACGCACCGCTCGCCGATGCGATCTGCGCCGGGCAGCCGGACCGCGCCGCGCAGATCGCCCATGACCTGTGCATGGCAAGCCTGGACGAGGACCTGCGCGACCGCCACGCGGCGGCGCGCAGGACCGAAGTGGCTGGCTGATGGACGCCGGGCAGCTTGACGGCTCCTCGGCGGCCGCGCCGTCCGAGGCGAAGGACGCGCCCTTGGCCGGTGTCAGGGTCGTGGAGCTGTCCCATGTGCTGGCCGCGCCGACCTGCGGCCTGATGCTGGCGGACCTCGGGGCCGAGGTCGTCAAAGTGGAGCGCCCGCCGCGCGGCGACAGCCAGCGCTGGGATACCGCGGAAGAGGATCGGCTGGGGCGGGAGAGCGCCAGCTTCGTCCAAGTCAATCGCGGCAAGGCGTCCGTCTGCCTGGACCTCAAGACGCCGGAGGGACGAGACCGGCTTCACGCCTTGCTGCGCCAGGCCGACGTGCTCCTGGAGAACTACCGGCCCGGCGTGCTCGATCGGCTCGGCTTCGGCTACGACGCCTTGAAGCCGCGCTACCCCGCCCTCGTGTACTGCTCGATCAGCGGCTTCGGGCGCAGCGGCCCGATGGCCGCGCAGGGCGGCTTCGATCTCATGGCCCAAGCCATGAGCGGCATCATGAGCATCACCGGCGAGGACGGCGGCGAGCGACCCGGCAAATGCGGGCCGCCCGTCACCGACATCGCCGCCGGGCTGCTCGCCGCCATCGGCATCCTTGCCGCCTTGCATCGCCAAAGACGCAGCGGCAAGGGCGAGCGTATCGAGACCTCGCTATTCGAGGCCGGGATCATGATGACCTACTGGCAGTCCGCCATCGCCTTCGCCTCCGGACAGACACCGCCTGCCCTGGGCACGGCTCACCCGCTCTACGCGCCCTACCAGGCCTTTCCGACCGCCGACGGCTGGATGACCGTCGGCACCGCCAACGAACGCAACTGGCAGCGGCTCCTGGATGTGCTGGACCTGCCGGAGCTGAAGCGGGACGAGCGATTCGCCGACGGCGCGCTGCGGATGAAGCACCGCCTCGCCTTGGAAGCGTTGCTGACCCGGAAATTCCTAACCAAGGACCGAGACGCCTGGCTCGCGATTCTGGTCGAGGCCGGCATACCGGCCGCGCCGGTCCTGACCGTCAACCAGATGCACGCGCATCCGCAAACCAGGGCCCGCCGGATGGTGATCGAGGTGCCCCACGCCGAGGCCGGCACGGCACGC
>JAKSDN010000484.1 GCA_022360075.1 Kiloniellales bacterium
CCCTGATTCCCTACGTCATGAGCGAGCTCGGCGGCAAGAAGGGCTACATCCTCGCGGCCGACTACAACTACGGCCACATCACCAGCAAGTGGATGCAGAAGATCATCCGCGACAACGGCGGCGAGGACCTCGCGGTCGAGTTCTTCCCGCTCGACGTGACCAACTTCGCGCCGGTGATCGCGCGCATCCAGGACGCCAAGCCGGATGTCATCTGGTCGGCGCTCGTCGGCGGCGCGCACATCGGCTTCTACCGCCAGTTCGAGGCCGCGATCGGCAAGAAGGACATGATCCTCGCCTCCTCGACCTACGGCGTCGGCCGCGAGCAGATGGAGCTCTCGCCGGAGGAAGGCGACGGCGTGCTGATCGCGACCTCCTTCGTCGACAGCCTCGATACCCCCGCCGCCAAGGCCTTCGTCCAGAAGTTCAAGGACTACAGCGGCGAGAACGAGTATGTCGGCGAATATGGCGAGTACGGCTATCGCGGCGTCATGCTCTGGGCCGAGGCGGTGAAGAAAGCGGGCGATCCCTCGCCGGACGCCGTGATCGACGCGCTCGCCACAGGCGAGGTGAAGTTCGAGGGCGCGGGCGGCCTCTACAGCATCGACGGCAAGACCAACCACACGACGATGGACATCCACATCGTCAAGGGCGACGCCAACCAGAGCTTCGAGGTGATCAAGTCCTTCCCGCAGCAGCCGCCCAAGGACACGCAGCTCGTCTGCGATCTGCACGCCAACCCGAACGACACGACCCAATACGAAGTCGAGATCGAGTAAGCTTGCAGCCGTCGGCGGGCTTTCCCGCCGGCGGCTTTCCCTTCCGCATCGGTCCTTCGGAGAGACCCGTGCAACTCGTCCTCGTCTACGCCTACCAGATCCTTTTCGCCTTCAGCCTCTTCATCCTGATCAGCCTCGGCCTGGCCGTGATCTTCGGCATGATGCGGGTGATCAACCTGGCTCAGGGCGAGTTCATCATGCTCGGCGCCTATGGATGCACCGTGATCACCAACGCGGGCTCCCCGCTCTGGCTGTCGATCATCCTTTCGGGGCTGATCGTCGGCGTCATCGGCATCGTCGCCGAGCGCACCGTGATCCGCTTCCTCTACGGCCGCGTGCTCGACACGCTGCTTGCGACCTGGGGACTCAGCTTGCTCATCGTCGGGGTCGTCACGACCGTCTTCGGCCCGCAGACCGAGAGCGTGCCCCAGACCCTCGGCAAGGTGACGGTCGGCGACTTCGCCATCGCCACCTATAGCCTGCTGATGATCGTGATCGCCTTCGGGTTGCTGGCCGCGACCTATGCACTGTGGCGCTACACCAAGGTCGGCCTCGTCGTACGCGGTACCATGCAGAACCCAACCATGGCCCGGGCGATCGGCGTCAACACCGAGCGGGTCTACATGCTGACCTTCGGTTTCGGCGCCATGCTGACCGGGCTCGCCGGTGCCATTCTCGTCCCGCTGTTCGGCGCCTCGCCGACCATGGGCGTGTTCTACGTCGCCAAGGCCTTCATCACCGTGATCTCGGGCGGCCACCTGCCGCTGCTCGGCACGCTCAGCGCCTCCGGCCTGTTCGGCTCGATCGACGGGCTGGTCAGCTACACCACGGCCTCCGTGCTCGGCGAGATCGCCGTTCTAGTGGTCGCCATCGTTCTGCTGCGGCTGCTGCCGCAGGGCATCACCGGCCGGCTCCGGCAGGGTCTCTAAGGAGGGTCTCTAAGGGATGTCCAGCGGCGCGATCGCTCTGACCAAGGTCTCGGCCCGGCCCGGCTGGGGCTGGTGGGTCTTCGTTGCCGTGGCGGCGATCGGCCTGCTCCTGCTGCCGAGCCGCCTCGACTTGGCCCAGCAGTTCGACATTTCGGTGCTCTTCGTCCTGGCGATCCTCGCGCTCTCCATGGGCTTCCTCTGGGGCTTCGTCGGCATTTTGAGCCTCGGACAGACCGCCTTCTTCGGCCTTGGCGGCTACACCTACGCCGTGCTCTCGCTCAACACCGGCGAGACCACGAGCGCGTTCCTCCTGGCCATCGCCCTGCCGGCCGCCTTCTCGGCCCTGCTCGGCTATTTCATGATCTACGGCCGGATCAGCGACATCTACCTCAGCGTCATTACGCTGGTCGTGACGCTGATCCTCGAGAAGGGCATTCGCGCGACCTCGGGCGATCAGTTCGTCATCGGCTCGGTACGCCTGAACGGCCAGAACGGCATTCCCGGGGTGCCCGCACTGCAGGTCCCGTGGGACCCGCAGACCACGCTCTTCATCGATGGCGTCTACTATCTGAGTGCCGTTCTCCTGGTGCTCGTCTACATCGGGCTGCGCCTGGTCTTGGCGACGCCCTTCGGCCGGGTTTTAGTCGGCATTCGCGAGAACGAGCGGCGCATCGAGTTGCTCGGCTACGATGCCCGCAAGTACAAGCTCTGGGCCTTCATCCTCTGCGGCGCGATTGCGGGGCTCGCCGGCGCGCTCTACGCGGTCTGGGGCAACTTCATCGCGCCGGAATCGATGAACCTGAACCAGGCGGCGCAGCTCATCATCTGGGTCATCGTCGGCGGCCGCACCACCCTGATCGGTCCGATCCTGGGCGCGGCCGGTGTGCAGTCGTTGATGAATTGGCTCGGCACCCAGGGGGTCGGCCAGGTCACGCTGGTGCTGGGCGCGATCCTCGTGGTCTTCGTGCTGGTCTTCAAGGAAGGCCTGGTGCCGAGCGGCCTCGCCGCCCTCAAGGCTCTGCGCGAGCGGATCACGGGCGCAGGCCGCTCCGAGGAGACGCGGGCATGACGGCGCCGATTCTCGAGACTCGCAGCCTGCGCAAGAGCTTCGGCGGGGTCGCCGCCATCGACGGAGTCGACTTC
The DNA here is from genome assembly GCA_022360075.1 of Kiloniellales bacterium. The sequence goes on from JAKSDN010000484.1 coordinate 2,849, forward strand.
CGGCTCGAGCCGGGCGAGCTGCGGGGCCTGATCGGCCCGAACGGCGCCGGCAAGAGCACCTTCTTCAAAATGCTCACCGGCCAGCACGCGCCGACC
>JAKSDN010000418.1 GCA_022360075.1 Kiloniellales bacterium
CCGCTGCGGCCCCGGACCTCTTGCTCGCCGGCCGCCGTCAGATCCGCTAGGAGGCTCTCCTCGTCCGCGCCGGACTCGCGGCGGACCTGCTCGATCAAGCTCTGGCTGACGACGAGATCGGTGTCCAGGCGCCGGGTCAGGTCTTGCAGGCGGCTGGCGGTGTTGACCGTGTCGCCGATGATGGTGAAGGCCATGGAGCGCTCGCTGCCGACGTCGCCGAGCACGGCGGCGCCGTAGTGAAGCCCGATGCCGATGCCGATGGGCGGCTCCTGGTTGGCGGCACGCTCCCGGTTCCAGCGCGCCATGTGGTCCAGCATCGCCCGCGCGGCGGCCAAGGCGTTGCGGGCATCGACGGAATCGGTTTCCGGCACGCCGAAAGTCGCCAGGACCGCATCGCCGATGTAGTTCTGCACCGAGCCGCCGTGGTCGAAGACCGTCGACTCGACGCGGGCATGGAAGGCGCGCAGCATCTCCATCACCACGTCCGGCGAAAGGCTCTCCGAAAGCGTCGTGAAGCCTCGGATGTCGGCGAAGAGCACGGCCACGGGCTGCTCGCGCGGCGGGCCGAAGGGCTCGTCGCGGTCGGCCAGGGTCAGGGCGAGCTTGGGCGGGAAGTAGCGCGCCAGATTGGCGCGGGCGCGCTCGGCCTCGACGCGGCGCTGGATCGCCTCCTTGAGCAGGCTGAGCTGGTCGAGGCTCTTCTTGATCGTCACCAGCAGGTCGACGAAGTCGATCGGCTTGGTGACGAAGTCGAAGGCACCGCGGTTCATGGCCGCGCGGATGTTGTCCATGTCGCCATAGGCGGAGATGACGATGGTCTTGAGCCGCTCCTCGAAGTCCGTCAGGTGCTCGAGCAGGGCCAGGCCGTCCATGCGCGGCATGTTGATGTCGGTGAGCACCAGATCGATGTCCGGATCGCTCTTGACGATCTCCAGACCTTCGACGCCGTCTTCAGCGAAGGCGAAGGAGAACTCGCCCTGGCGGATCTCGCGGCGGAAGCGGCGCTTCACCAGCTCCTGAAGGTCGGACTCGTCGTCGACGACGAGAATCTTGGTCGGCATGGCGTGGGTCTAGCGGCTTGCGAGCATTTGGGCAACTTTGGTCTTGAGCTCGTCGAAATCGAGCGGCTTGGTCAGGAAATCGCTCGCTCCGGCATCGAAGGCCCTGCGCCGGCTCTCCTCGTCGCCGTAGGCCGTGATCATGGCGACCGGCAGGCTCGGCCACAGCCGCTTGGTTTCCGCCAGCAGCGCCAGGCCGCTCATGCCCGGCATGTTGATGTCCGAGAGGATCAGGATTACCGCCGGCTCTACGCCTTCTTTCAGCGCGGCGAGGGCTTCATCGGCCGAGCCGGCGAAGTGAATGGCGTACTCGCCGCGGCGCAGCTCCCGACGAAAGCGCCGCTTGAAGAGCTCGACCACATCGGGCTCGTCGTCGACGACCAGGATCGAGGCCATCATGGCGAGACCTCACCGGCCGGCGCCGCCCGGTCGTCTGAAGCGCGCCGGGGCAGGGCGATGACGATCTCCGTAAAGGCGTCGGGTTCGCTTTGAACCTCGATTTTGCCGCCATGTTGCTGGACGACGATGTCGAAGCTCATGGAAAGCCCGAGTCCCGTGCCTTCTCCGGTCGGCTTGGTCGTGAAGAAGGGGTCGAAGATGTGCTCCTTGACTTCCTTGGGCATGCCGCAGCCGTTGTCTCGTACCCGGATCTCGACCGAATCCGCCAGGTTGCGGGTCGAGGCGGTGACTGTAGCGGCGTAGTCGCGGCTTTCCGTTTCACGTGCGCGTGATCGCACGGCGTAGAAGGCGTTGGTGAAGAGGTTGACGAGGACCCGCGTGATCTCCTGTGGCACAAGCTCGACCTCACCCACGGTCTCGTCGAACTTCGGTTCCAGCGTCACCTGGAAGCTCTTGTCGCGCGCGCGTTCGCCATGATAGGCGAGCTTCATCGCCTCATCGACGAGCTCGTTGAGCGAAACCGTCATGCGGTCCGAGAGCTCGCCGCGGGCATGGAGCAGCATCGACTTGACGATGTGATCGGCGCGCTGGCCGTGCCGGGCGATCGTCTTGAGATCGTCCGAGAGGGTCTCCAGCAGGTCGACCGCATCGTCCTTCGCCTCGGCCTCCAGGCTGTCCAGGCTCTCGC
>JAKSDN010001126.1 GCA_022360075.1 Kiloniellales bacterium
ATCAGCTCCAGAATTTGCGCCTGGATGGTCACGTCGAGCGCGGTGGTCGGCTCGTCGGCGATCAGCAGCCTGGGCCGGCAAGCGAGCGCCATGGCGATCATCACCCGCTGGCGCATGCCACCCGAGAAGGTGTGGGGATAGTCGTTGAAGCGGTGCCGGGCATCGGGGATGCGCACGAGATCGAACAGGCGCAGCGCCTCGCGGTCGGCTTCGGCCGGCCGCAGACCGCGGTGCCGGCGCAGCGCCTCGGAGACCTGGAAGCCGACCGTCAGGACCGGGTTGAGCGAGGTCATGGGCTCCTGGAAGATCATGCCGATCTCACCGCCCCGGACGTCGCGCATGGCCTCTTCGGACAGGTCCAGGAGCTCGCGGCCCTCGAGCGCGATGCGGCCCGCGATGCGCCCGTTGGCGCTCGGGATGAGGCGCATGATCGAGAGCGCCGTAACGCTCTTGCCGGAGCCCGACTCACCGACGACGGCGACGGTCTCGCGCGGCCCGATCTCGAAGCCGACGTCGCGCACGACGGCCTTCCACTGGCCTTCGACCCGGAACGAGGTGGTGAGGTTACGGATCGTCAGGACCGGCGGCGCCTCCGCGCTCACGACTCGCCTCTCAGCTTGGGATCGATGGCATCGCGCAGACCGTCGCCCAGCAAGTTGAGGGCGAAGACGACGACGAGGATCGCGAAGGAGGGAAAGAGCGCGAGCCAGAAGCTGTCCAGGATGTTCTCGAAGCCCTCGCGGATCATGCCGCCCCAGGTCGCGGTCGGCGGCGCGACGCCGAGGCCGATGAAGGCGAGCGAGGCTTCGACGCGGATCGCCGTCGCCAGCCACAGCGATCCCATGACCAGGATCTCCGGCAGGATGTTGGGCAGGATATGCCTCAGCATGAGCCTGAGGTCGGAGTAGCCGAGCGCCCGGCCTGCCTCCACGAACTCGCGCTCCTTCACAGCGATGGTCGGTGCCCGCGCGATCCGGGCGAAGGGCGGGATCGCCGTCAGGGCGATCGCGATCACCAGGTTGGTGATGGTCGGGCCGAGCATGGC
>JAKSDN010001437.1 GCA_022360075.1 Kiloniellales bacterium
CCCTCGGGTCAAGCCCGAGGGTGACACCAGAAGAAAGCAGCACGACGTATCGCAGGATGAGTTGGTTCGAGACGGATCAGCACATCCGGCGGGTTACGCTCCGCTAACCCGCCCTACCTACGCCTTCATCAGGCGCTCCGCGCCGCCAGCCGGTCGCGGAGTGCCAGGAACGGGGCTTCGATCAGCCGGTGGAGAAGCCATCCCCCGAGCACGGCCGCGACGAGGCAGACGACGAACGTCTGGGTCTCGCTGAGCTCGACGTAGGTTTGCAGCCGCGTGTTGATCCAGTGATTCGTCATTTTGTGGATCAGGTAGATAGCGTAGGCGAGCGTGGCGAGGACCGCTGTCGGCCGGAACGCGAGGCGATACAGAAAGCTGTTCGGGCTCAGGGCGGAAACGACGAGCAAGCCATAGCCGAACGAGATCAAGGGAAAGCCGAACAGCGTCGTTCGGAGGGTCGAGAACTCGGCCGATATGACGCTGCCGCCGAATAGGAAGTAGCCGGCGAGCAGAACCAGGAGTCCCGCGCCCAGCAAGCCGTTACCATGCCGGGTGATGCGATCTCTGATCTCGGGCTGGTACCGGAAGAGCGCGGCGATGCCGACGCCGACGATCAAGCCGTCCAAGCGGGTGTAGGTCGGATAGTAGATGGACATAAAGGCCGCGCCGAGACGCTGTCGTCCGCTCAGCGGATCGACGAATTCCGACCAGCTGACGTAGCGGATCACGAGGCCCAGCGCCATGAGGCCGAGCAGCAGGAAGCCGCCCCTGTGCTGCCAGCGCTTCGAGAACAGGAGGTAGAGGATGACCGGCAGCAGCAGATAGAAGTGCTCCTCCACACAGAGCGACCAGGCGTGCGAGAAAGTGTTGGCCGACAGGTCGATCGGCAGGTTCTGGGTGAAGGTCAGGAACTTCCACAGCGGCTGCAGCCCGCGGCCTTCCTGGAGGCTGGTGAAGCTGAAGTAGAGTGCGAGCGCGGCCAGGTAGGCCGGGAGGATCCGCAGCGCCCGGTTCATGTAGAAGTCCGAGAAGCGGATTCGGCCGAAGCGGTCGATGTCACCGAACAGCTTGTTGCCGATCAGGTAGCCGCTGAGCACGAAGAACAGGTCCACGCCCGTCCAGCCGAAGCCGCTGAAGGTGTTGAGCCCCGTCGGCTCGAGCACGGCGGGAATACCGTAGTAGACCCGGTAGTGAAAGAGCAGGACGAGCAGGATAGCCAGAGCCCTGAGATGGTCCAGGCCATGCAGGCGCTCTGTTCGGGTTTCTGACGTCATGAGTGGGGTCCAAATCGCCCACTATTCTGTCACCCTCGGGCTTGACCCGAGGGTCCATCGGGGTCCGAGACCCGGACCACGATGGATTGCCGGGAGCGCGGAGCGCTCGGGCTTCGCCCGCCCGGCAATGACAGTTGGGGGAGGTCTGAAAGCCAAGCACGTGATTGCTGGTTCCTAGTTTCAAGGCAGTCTCGAAGTCGGTCCGTGCAGGTGGCGTTAAGTCTCCGCCCCTACTAGCCATGCAATCCGGCGAAACTTCGACCGCATTGCGACCCCTGTGCCGCAATCGTCACCGCGCCTCCCGCGCGACGGCCAGAAAGCGCGCCGCCGCGTCGGCGCCGTCGCTTGCGCACCAGGCCTTGAAGCCGCCCAACCCCCGGTTCGACCATTCGCGGTCGGCGTCGACCCAGCCGGCGATGCGCTGGGCTTTGGCCGCCTCGGCGTCGAGGCCGTTGCGCGCCGTTTCCGCGGCCAGCTCACGCTGGAAGCCCTGCTCGACTTCGGGGCTCAGCAGGCCGCAGTAGCTGGTGACGGCGTAGTCGTAGACGATGTGCCGGAGCGTTCGGCCCTCCGCAGAGGCGCCGTGGGCATGCGCGGCCGTGACCAGCAGGAATATCGTGAAGGCCAGCCCGCGCGCGCTCACCGCGGGCTTTCCGGGTGGTCGAAGAACTCGCCGATGATCTCCTTCTTGGTATCGATCGAGACCTGGGCGACCGCGGGCAAGCGGCCGACCTGGGTCCAGCCGATCTTGAGGTAGTTCTCCTTTTCCAGGCGCAGGACGTCCATGAAGGGATCGAAGAAGGCGATGTCGAGATACCA
>JAKSDN010000258.1 GCA_022360075.1 Kiloniellales bacterium
CTCCCCCAAAACCAATTTTGCCAACCCGTTCGTGCCGGCAAGTTCGATTTATTAACCGTGCTTGCCGATTTCTTAAGTTCCTCGAATTTAGGCGCATTCATGGGGCGAACGCAAGCCCAAATATTTAATGTGATTAAGGTTAATCCTTTTAACCAAAATAAAAATAGTCATATGAAATAAAACTTTCGAGATAAAGTGGCCTTATTTTAAATAAAACTCACCCATATGATTCCGTTTGGAGGGAAAATTTACTGGGGAGTGGAGCCGGGCGTCATTCCAGCGCCGCTTGCGCTTCGAACCAGGCTTCTTCCGCCCGGGCGATGGCGGCCTTGAGCTCGCCGTGCCGGACCTGCAGGCCCATGAGCGTCGCGGTCGGGCCGTTGTAGACCTCGGGGTCGGCCAAGCGCGTTTCGAGCTTGGTCATCTCGCGGTTCAGGGCCTCGATCTCCGCCTCGGCCTTCTTCGCCGCGCGGCGCAGATCGGCGACGGCCGCGCGGGCTTCGGCGGCGGCGCGGCGCTGGTCCTTCTTGCTGGCGCGGGTGCTTTCCGCCTGGCGCTGCTTGCGCTCGCCGCCGCGGGCGTTGCGGCGCTCTTCCAGCAGCAAGTTGCGGTAGTCCTCGAGGTCGCCCTCGAAGGGCCGGACCGCGCCGTCCTTGACCAGCCAGAGCCGGTCGGCAACCAGTTCGATCAGATGCGGATCGTGGCTGACCAGCACCACGGCCCCGGCGTAGTCGTTGAGGGCCTGGACCAGGGCCTGGCGGGAATCGATGTCGAGATGGTTGGTCGGCTCGTCCAGCAGCAGGATCTGCGGGCTGCCGTGGCTGACCAGGGCGAGCAGCAGGCGCGCGCGCTCGCCGCCGGAGAGGCCGCCGATCCGGACCTCGGCCTTGTCCTGGGAGAAGCCGAAGCGGCCCAGATGGCTGCGCAGCGTCTCCTCGCGCGCCTTGGGCAGGTGCCGCTGCAGGGCGAGCAGCGGTGTTCCTCCCAGATCGAGCTCCTCGGCCTGCTCCTGGGCGAAGTAGCCGACCTTCAGCTTCGAAGCCTGGTGCAG
>JAKSDN010000606.1 GCA_022360075.1 Kiloniellales bacterium
CATCGATCCAATCACCGGCGTTCCAGTTCGATTTGGATCATTATCGAGACGTTTCGTCCTAATTATTGAGAATCTCAACGGCTGTCAACTGAAATCCGTGTCTATTGGCTCGTCTGTCGGCACCGACCTGAACGTCGTCTCGTCGTTCCAAGGAATCTGCATCTCGATATTGAACAGAATGGGGGTTTGGCTAGCATGAGTGGTAGACTGGTGAACTCTCGACGGTGGGGCCGAACTTGACGCGAACTGCCTTTCGGCGATGAAGGCACGGCGCAGCACGGGGGCGAGAATGGTCGACCAAACAACAACACCGCCCAAGACCGAAGCGATGACTGGTCGGGAGAAGCTCGCTTTGCTGGTGATATCCGTAGCGGGCGTTGGCATCGTCTTGGTTTCCGCGATTGTGATCATCGCGGCTTGGGCGGCTCCCGCGAACGGTGGCGCGCAGAACCTCTCGATGCAGGTTTTCAGTGCGCTGGTGCCCGTGTTCGCGACTTGGGTAGGGACTATTCTGGCCTTCTACTTTTCGCGCGAGAACTTCAAGCAGGCGAGCGACAGCACGCGCGAGATGTTCCGGGAGGCCATCAGCGAAGAGCGTCTTCGCACCGTTCCAATCAGAAGCGCCATGATCCCGCGGGCCCAACTGACAGTCGCCAAGATCGAGTCGCCACTTATGGAGGCCGGCCTGGAACTCAAGTCACTTCTAGACCTGCTGAAAGGCTCGGTGACACGCCTTCCTATTCTCGATGAGAGTGACAGCGCTAGGTATGTAATTCACGAGAGCATGCTGTACAAGTTCATCGCCGAGCACGGATCGGCAGGCGACGCTCAGGGCGAAAAGCTCACGCTGGCGACGTTCCTGGATCACGCGAACATGCGCACAATCGTCGAAAACATCGCCTTCGTTTCGGTCGACGGAACCCTCGCCGACGCGAAATCGAGGATGGAAGCGAGGCAGAAATGCCAGGACGTTTTCGTCTCGCAGAACGGTGCCGCTGATGAACCCGTCCTCGGCTACCTCACGAACGTCGACATATCGAAGCACTCCAAAGCGTAACAGTGGCGCAGAATTGTCCGGGCGCGGGGGAGGTGGTCACTTTGGCGAAATCGCCCGAACCGAACGCCGGTCCGCTACCACAAGACCACGCCGCCCGCATAGCGCAGAAGCTGAGCGACGGCCATTTGGCCCTGTTTGTGGGCGCCGGACTTTCCCACCTCGCGCCGGCGAAGGATGGCAGCGACCGGCGCCTGCCGCTGTGGATGGCCCTGACCCGGCAGGTCGCGGCGGCATGCCACGAAGACCCGGCCGACTACGGCGATGACCCCTTGGACCTTTTCGATGCCGTGGTCTACGGCCAAGAGCGCTACACCCTGGAGCAGGCAGTCCGGGACGCCCTCGACGACCGCCCCTTCGATCCCGCCGCCGCCCATCACGCGTTGGCCGGGCTGCCCTGGGCCAGCGTGCTGACGACCAACTACGACAGCCTGCTTGATCGCGTGTTTGGTGAAAAGCCGGTCTTCGAGGAGCAGGATTACGACCGCCTGGCACTCCGGCAGGACAAGGTTCCGCGGCTCTTCGCGCTGCACGGCACGCTGGAACGACCGCACACGCTGACGCGCGACGACTACCGGCTTTGGGCGGATCAGCATCCGCGCGCCTTCGCGCACCTGAAGCAGTTGATCCTGGAAAAGACGGTGCTCTTCGTCGGCTATTCGCTGTCGGACCCGCACCTGGACAGCCTGCTGGCGCTCGTGCGGGCGATGACCCGGGGCCGCGAGAAGCGGCTTTACGCCTGGATGTGGCGCCTGCCCGAGGGCAAGGCCAAGCTGCTCGACCGCCGCGACAAGATCGAGGCGGTCTCGCTGGAAGGCAAGGATGCCTGGGCCGCGGCCTTCGGCCAACTGAAAGATGCCCTGGCTACGCTCGGCGAGCCGGGCGCTGTGGCCACGGCACCGGTCGTGGCCGATCCCTACGCCTACGAGCGCGCGCAATACGTCGCAGCGATCGAGGCCCGTTATGGCGTCGCCAACCTCCAGGGCCTCTACCAGTGGGGCGCCGGCTACGCGCGGGACGACGTCCGCCTGTCGGAGATCTTCGTCGAGCCGGATCTGGAGACCTCCAAAAGCCTCCGCGCGCATCGTTCCGACCCGGACGACGACGGAACAAGCGGCGCCGAGACTGAGCTGGAGACGCTGGGGCAGGCCTTGAAGGACCGGGAGTCTGATCGGTCGGTCCGAGGTGCGGAGGGCCGCAGCCCGGCCTCTCGGGTCAAGGATCGCGAGACCCGGCTCCTGGTGGTCGGGGCGCCGGGGCAGGGCAAGTCGACGCTGCTGCGCCACTGGCTTCTGGATGCTGCGATGCTCTGGCGCGATCAGCCGAAGGCGCGTCCTTTGCCCGTCTACGTCCGGCTGTCGGATTGGGAGGCGGAGAGAGGCCCACCGGAGGGCCGCCTTCGAACCTATATCCGCGCGCGGCTGCCCCTGCTCGCGGAGATCGGAGGGCCAGCGGTCGACGATTGGCTGGCTGGGCCGGTGCTCTGGCTGCTCGACGGCGTGGACGAGGTGCGTGATCCGCACGAGCGCGAGCGCCTACGGGAGGAGATCCAGGCCATCGCGCAGCAACGCGCCGGCGACCGCTGGGTCGTGGCGACGCGGCCCGCCGGCGAGCCGGCCGTCGGGCTCGCGCCCGGTTGGGCGCGGGCGGAGTTGCCGGCGCTGTCGGACCGGCAAATCGAAGACGTCCTGGCACGCTGGGGTCAGGTGCTGGCGCAGAAGGAAGGCCTGGCGCTCGATCACCGCGCGATGGCCCAAAGCCTGCGGAAGGACACTGGCCTGCGCGACCTGCGCGGCAACGCGCTGCTGCTGACGCTGGCCGTGCTGTTCTACAAATCGCGCAGGCGGCTTCCGGACGACCGCTGGGAATTCTACGACGCCGCGGAAGAGGCCTTGCGCGACGCCTGGGTGCGCCATCGCGGCAGGCATGCGGGCGCCGCGCTGCCCGGCGACTACCTGCCAACTTTGCTGGAGCAGTTGGCCTTGGCGGGGATGCGGGAAGGCCAGGTGTTCTTCTCCCGAGAACGTCTGGAGCGGGAGACACGAGCGCTCTTGACGTCGCGTGGCTACACTGGCGGGGAGCAGGATCGCGAGACCGGATTGTTCCTCCGGGCGGCGCAGGACCTGATCGGCGTCTTGATCGAGCAGGGACCGGAGCGCTTCGGCTTTCTGCACCTGACCTTTCAGGAGTTCTACGCCGCCCGCGCGCTGGTCAAGCGCAGCGGTGAAGCCCCGGCCGTCATCCGCCGCTTTTGGGATCATCCGGATTGGAAGGAGCTCTGGCCGCTCTACGCCCTGGGTGTGCAGTCGGATCCGAGCCGCTACGAGGCGCTTTTCGAGATCATCTTGAGCGACGAACATCCCCTGGACTCTCATTTGCACCGCGGGAAGCGTGCCTGTCTTCGCCTCGCCGGTCTCGGCCCGACACCTTCACCGGAACCCGTCAAAGATGTCGTGAGATGGGCTCAAGCGGTCCTATGCGAACGCGGTTCTCTGTTGTTCGAGATCCTGGCAAGCCTCTCCGGCTGGGAGCGCTCGTTACCCTCGGATCTGCGCGAAGCCCTGCTCGCGCGCCTGGGCGACGAAGACTGGCTTGTGCGTTCCGCGGCGGTGGGGGCGCTGTCGGGATCGGCGGGCGAGGCGTCGGTGCGCGAAGCCCTGCTCGCGCGCCTGGGCGACGAGAGTTCGAGTGTGCGTTCCGCGGCGGTGGGGGCGTTGGAGCGGGCGATTTCTGCCGAGAAGCAGCGGCGGGAGGACGAAGGAGAGCCGCCGGGTTCGGTCTGATTTCGCGCGGAGTCGCAGTGCGTTGGCGCGCCGGGTCGATAATGGCTGATAACAAGACGCGCCACTGCGAGCGGAGCGAAGCAATCTAGCCGGCCGACGCTTGAGCGGTGGCCCAGGATTGCCGCGCCGGCTCGCAATGACGGATGGAGGTTCGGGCGGTGCAGCGGAGCGCTAATCGCCCAAGCCCCAGGCCTCCGCCAACCGCGCCGCTGTCTCCCGCAGCTTCGGCAGATGGGCCATCCCCTGCGCCAGCGACATCCGCACCTCCGGCGCGTGCACGGCGAGGCCGGCTACCGGCTTGCCGTTGTCGGCCAGGATCGGCACGGCCAGGCTCACCACGCCCTCGTTGAGCTCCTGGTCGTTGGTGGCGTAGCCGTCCTGGCGGATTTGGGCGAACTGGCGCTCGAGGGCCTCTGGGTCGGTGATGGTGTTGGCGGTGTAGCGGGGCAGGGCGGCGGCGGTGAGGAGGCGGCGGCGCTGGGCGCGGCTTAGGTGGGCGAGCAGGAGCTTACCGATCGAGGTGCAGTGCAGGGG
>JAKSDN010000173.1 GCA_022360075.1 Kiloniellales bacterium
CTCCAGGATCAGGTTCTCCTTCACCGAGAAATCGCCGATGCAGCCGACCGCGTGGCGGTCCTCGGGCACGCGGCCGACGCCCCAGGCGACCATGGCCGCCGGATCGGCGCCGTTGACCGCCTGGCCGTAGAGCCGCAGCGACCCCGACTCGGGCGCCAGAAGCCCGCTGATCAGCTCGGCGAGCGCCGCCTGACCGTTGCCCGAGACGCCGGCGATGCCGACGATCTCGTGCGCGCGGACGCTGAGGTCGAGGCCGTCGAGCAGCGGCTTGCCGTGCGGTCCCGCGACGGTGACGCCCTCCAGCTCCAGCACCGCGTCGCCGGCCGGCATCGCGATCCGCTCGGGCTGGGCGATCTCGCGGCCGACCATGAGCGCGGCAAGGCCCTCCTTGCTGGTCTCCGCGATCGAGAAGTCGGCCACCACCGCGCCCTGGCGCAGCACGGCGACGCGGTCGGCGACGGCCATGACCTCGTTCAGCTTGTGCGAGATGAAGATGATCGAAAGCCCCTGGGCGACCATTTTCTTCAGGGTGGCGAACAGCGCCTCCACTTCCTGCGGCGTCAGCACAGCCGTTGGCTCGTCGAGGATCAGGATGCGGGCATCGCGGTAGAGCGCCTTCAGGATCTCCACGCGCTGACGCTCGCCGACGCTCAAGTCGGCGATCCTCGCGTCGGGATGCACGCTGAGGCCGAAGTCGGCCGACAGCCGTGCCAGCTTCTCCCGCGCGCGGCGCTTGTGCTGTCGCCAGGACCAGAGGCTCTCTGTCCCGAGCACGATGTTGTCGAGCGCGGTCAGGTTCTCGCCCAGCGTGAAGTGCTGGTGCACCATGCCGATGCCCGCCGCGATCGCTTCCCGCGGCGAGCCCGGCGGCAGCGCCTCGCCGAAGACGCGGATGGCGCCCTCGTCGGCGACGTAGTGGCCGAAGAGGATGTTCATCAAGGTCGTCTTGCCGGCGCCGTCCTCGCCCAAGAGCGCCAGGATCTCGCCCTGATGCAGGGTCAGCGAAATCGCGTCGTTGGCGGTGAGCGGGCCGAAGCGCTTGGTGACGGCGTCGAGCTGGAGGACGACGTCGCTGGTCATGATGGGCCGTCCGATCGGGCTTGGTGCTCTCCCTCGCCTCCCTCACGACCAATTGTCATGCTCGGGCTTGACCCGAGCATCCATGGAGCCGCGGCACGGGACCCGGCCCACAAGGACAAAGGTCCCGGCTCGGGCTCTCCCATGGACCCTCGGGTCAAGCCCGAGGGTGACAACTCATGGGTGCCTGGAGACGCTAGGCAAGGGTACCAGCGAATTGGCTGGACACCGCGCCCTCGCTCCTCATGCTGAGCCAGGCGAAGCACGAGGATCGCTCGGCCAACCGGCCGATCCTAAAACGTCGACTTCGGCTCCTCGTCGTTGGTCGGCACGACAAGGGTGCCCGACAGGATGTCCTGGGTCAGCGCCGCGACCTTGTCCTTCACCTCGGCCGGGATCTTGGCGTCGAACTCGTAGAAGGGCGAGAGCGAGGCACCGCCCTTCTGCATCATGGTCCACTCCTTGTAGTTCTCGGCCTTGAAGTTGCCGGCCTTGACCAGGCCGATGGCGTGGTCGATCGCCGGCTCCATGTGCCAGAGCGCCGAAGCCACGACCACGTCGGTGCCGTTCTCCTGCTGGTTCATGTCGTTGACGTTGCCGAAGGCGACGATGCCCTTCTCGCGCGCCGCATCGACCACGCCCGCGCGCTCGGCATAGAGCACGTCGACGCCCGACTCGACCTGGGCGAAGGCGAACTCCTTGGCCTTGGGCGGGTCGTACCAGGAGCCGATGAAGGAGACCTTGAACTGGACCTCGGGATTGACCGAGCGCGCGCCCTCCATGAAGGCGTGGAACAGGCGGTTGACCTCGCCGATCGGATAGCCGCCGACCATGCCGATCTTGTTCGATTTGGTCATATGCCCGGCGATCACGCCCATCAGATAACAGGGCTCGTGGATCCAGTTGTCGAAGACCGAGAAGTTGCTGCCGTGCTCGACGCCGGGATCGCCCATCAGAAAGGCGATCTCCGGATAGTCGTCGGCGACCTTGCGCGCCTCGCGGCTGATGCCGAAGGCTTCGCCGACGACGAGCTGCACGCCGCTCTCGGCATATTCGCGCATGACCCGCACGTAGTCGGTGTTCGGCACCTTCTCGGAGAAGGAGTAGTCGATCTCGCCGCGCTCCTTGGCCGCCGTCAGCGCGCGGTGCAGCGTGCCGACCCACTTTTGCTGGATCGGCACGGTGTAGATGCCGGCGACCTTGAGCTTTTCGGCCAGCGCCGCGCCGCCGAAGGCGAGCGTCGCGGCGGCGGCCACGGCGAGGCCGAGCGCCGTGCGGCGGCCGAGAGTATTGGACTTATCCTGTGAATGGGTAGTCATGCCCTGCTCTCCTGTGTTTTTGTTACGTCTTATTGACTTCCGTGCGACGCCTTCTGCCACCACTCAACTGTCATTGCCGGGCTTGACCCGGCAATCCATCGGGGTCCGAGTCTCGGACCGAAATGGATCCTCGGGTCAAGCCCGAGGATGACAAGGAAAGAGGGGGAGGACCGCGAACTGCAATGAAAGAAACCCCCGTAATGCTTCCCGAAAGACCCTCGTCAAAAGCTCACATCCGGTCCACGGCCTGCGGCGCGCGCGCCTCGCGGCGGATGTTCACGGCGTCGTAGTAGGGCGCGAAGGTCGGCCGCTCGACGTAGCGCCCGACGCCGCGCTCGGTGCGGACATCGCCGTCCTGATAGACGATCTTGCCCTGGCTGATGGTGACCGTGTTGATGCCCTTGACCTTCATGCCCTCGAAGATGTTGAGGTCGACGTTCTGGTGATGCGTGTCCTTGGAGATGATCCGCTCGCGCTCCGGATCCCAGACCGCGATGTCGGCGTCGGCGCCGACCGAGATCGAGCCCTTGCGCGGATAGATGTTGAAGATCTTCGCGGCGTTGGCGGAGGTGATGGCGACGAACTCGTTCATCGTCAGGCGCCCGCTGTTGACCCCCTGGTCCCACAGCACGTGCATGCGGTCCTCGACCCCGCCGGTGCCGTTGGGGATCTGCGTGAAGTTGTTGTGGCCCATGCGCTTCTGCGGCGTGCAGAAGCAGCAGTGGTCGGTCGCCGTGGTCTGCAGCATGCCCGACTGCAAGCCGCGCCACAGCCCCTCCTGGTGCTTCTTCGGCCGGAACGGC
>JAKSDN010000664.1 GCA_022360075.1 Kiloniellales bacterium
CCTATTGCCTTTGGTACCAGTCGTTCCTCTTGCTCCAGCAGTGGTGGGACAACGCCACCACGGACATCGACGGCCTCTCCGAGGAGCACGAGCGTGTGGTCTCCTTCCTGGCGCGACAGATGCTCGACCACTTCGCGCCCTCCAATTTCATCTGGAGCAACCCCGAGGTAGCCGAGGCGACGCTCAAGCAAGGCGGCATGAACCTGGTCAAGGGCGCGCAGAACGCGCTGGAGGACTGGCAGCGCGCGGTCTCGGGCCAGCGGCCGCCGGGCGCGGAGCGCTTCCAGGTCGGCCGCGACGTCGCCGTGACGCCGGGCAAGGTCGTCTACCGAAACCACCTGATCGAGCTGATCCAGTACGCGCCGGCGAGCAAGGACGTCTATCGCGAGCCGGTGCTGATCGTGCCGGCCTGGATCATGAAGTACTACATTCTCGATCTCTCGCCGCACAATTCGCTGGTCCGCTATCTGGTCGAGCAGGGTCACACGGTCTTCATGATCTCCTGGCGCAACCCGACATCGGAGGACCGCGACCTCGGCATGGAGGACTATCGGCAAGCGGGCGTCATGGCGGCGCTGGATGAGATCGGCGAAAGGCTGCCGGAGCGCAAGGTCCATGCCGTCGGCTATTGCCTGGGCGGCACGCTGTTGGAGATCGCCGCCGCGGCCATGGCACGGGACGGGGACGAGCGGCTGCGCACGATCACGCTCCTGGCGACCCAAACCGATTTCACCGAGGCCGGCGAGCTGATGCTCTTCATCAGCGAGAGCGAGGTCGCCTATCTCGAGAGCATGATGTGGGACCAGGGCTATCTCGACAGCTACCAGATGGCCGGCTCCTTCCAGATCCTGCGCTCGAACGACCTCGTCTGGTCGCGCATGGTGCGCGACTACCTGTTGGGCGAGCGCGGGCCGATGACCGACCTCATGGCCTGGAACGCGGATGCCACGCGCATGCCCTACCGCATGCACTCGGAATATCTGCGCCGTCTGTTCCTGAACAACGACCTGGCGGCCGGGCGCTTCGAGGTGGGCGGGCGGCCGATCACGATCGCCGACATCCGCGCGCCGCTGTTCATTGTCGGCACCGAGCGCGATCACGTCGCGCCCTGGCGCTCGGTCTTCAAGATCCATCTGCTGGCCGATACCGATGTCACCTTCCTGCTGACCAGCGGCGGGCACAACGCCGGAATCGTCAGCGAGCCCGACCATGCCCGGCGCCACTTCCGGGTCCAGACCCGGCGCGAGGGCGAGACCTACGTCGATCCCGATAGCTGGTTGGCCAGCGTCCCGGTCTCGAGCGGCTCCTGGTGGCCGACCTGGCAGAGCTGGTTGGCTGCCCATTCCGGAGACCGCGTCGCGCCGCCGGTTGCCGACGGACCGACGCCGGTGATGGACGCGCCCGGCTCCTACG
>JAKSDN010000269.1 GCA_022360075.1 Kiloniellales bacterium
GAAGGCGACCAGCGCATCGACGGCCGCGGCGATCGTGCTCTTTTCCGCGGTCAGGGGCAGAAGCGGCGTGTCCGGGCAGCCATAGTCCGGCGGCCGCCAGCCCGACACGGTCGGCGAGTACTCCGGAAAGAGCTCTGCGCTCGGCGGTGCGTCATTGGTGGCATGAGCGCCGGAGCGCGGGTCGCCGCAGCCGTTCCAGGGGTCCGGCGGGCCGACCATCCAGTCGCTATGGGGCTCGAAGTTGACCCGAGAGGCAAAGGGCACGATGGCCACCGAGAGATCGGTCACGGTCTCCTGCTGACCGTAAAGAATGTCGAGCAGGCTGTGCGAGGCGTTCTTCAGCGCCTGGATCTTGCTTCCGCCCATCGAGCCGGTGACGTCGAGGACCAGGGCGAGCTCCATGCCGCGAACGGCACGGTTGACGACCGCACGTGCGCTCACCGTGATCTCGTCGACGTGCATCACGCGCAGGAAGGTCGTCGGAATGTCGGCTTGGGCCGTCACCTCGACGGTGCCTTGCACCTGATCGACGTCGATGGCGAGCGGCGCGACCGTCGAATCCATGAAGCCGGGCGGGAAGTTCGCCGCAAAGAACCGCTCGATGTCCTGGTCGCGAAAGCTTTCGTGGATCACGCGGCCGCCAGCCAGAGCCGCCGAGTCAACGGCTTGGCTGAGCCTCGCCTGCGCCAGGTAGGCGCGGGCACCGTCGGCGGCCACGCCGACGAGGGCGATAACCGGCACGAGCGCCACGCCCAACAAGACAGCCACCGCCGCATTGCGATCTCGACAGAAACGGCGACCCGTTTCCTTGAATTGTTGCCAAGTAATGGCCGGCATCCTTTGCACCGTATGGTCATTTGTCGGGCGGCGGCTCGTCTCATTACCATGGGAGGCCATAACAAGTTGTAAAGTATTGTTACAGTCATGAATAATATCGTCACTAATACTTGGGAAATTGATGCCATATTCGAGATAAATTCGATGGATCCAGTTCGATACCCGCCGATGACGCGGTGGGCCCCCACGTCGTGTCAGGCGTTGCGCCGGAAAGAGGTAAGAAGGGCAAAAGTCCGGGCAGTGTTGGCGGTATCGAGCGATGGTGGCGCTTTCCGGTCTTGGCTGCAGTGCTGGCGTGCGTGCTTCGAGACGCCCCTTTGGGGCTCCTCAGCATGAGGAAGGCCTTTGATGGCATTAAGATTGCTCCTCATGCTGAGGAGCGCTCGATAGAGCGCATCTCGAAGCACGCAGGCTCTTCATCCAGCGCTCTAAGCCTCTTGCCGTTCCTGTCGCAGAACGCCGCTCCACTCTCGCCCGGACTTTTGCCCCTCTTACGTGGGGCGGCCCGGCATTCCGGGATCGGAATGTCGAAGTCGAACCACTAGCTCGCTCTCGCGCGGGCCTCCGGCTGGCGCTGTCCCTGACGTCCGGATTTGGGCCGATCGCCGCGATTGTCGCGCGCTGCACGCGTCGCGTGGGTCTTGCGCGCCGTGGAGGCCTGAGCCTTCCGCTTTCGATTCCGCCGATCGGCGGCGGTCGCGATCTCGGCGGGCCGTTCGCCGATTGTGGTCAAGGGTCGCTTGGTCAGCGTCTCGATGGCGCGGAGCTGGCGCCGCTCCTCGGGGGCGCAGAACGACAGGGCGACGCCGAGCGCCCCGGCGCGCGCCGTTCGGCCGATGCGGTGGACGTAGCTCTCGGGCTCGTTGGGCAGATCGAAGTTGACCACATGGGTCACGCCGTCGACGTCGATGCCGCGCGCGGCTATGTCGGTGGCGACCAGCACCCGGGACCTGCCGTCCTTGAAGCGGGCCAGCGCCGCCTGACGCGCACCCTGGGTCTTGTTGCCGTGTAGCGCCTCGGCGCTGCTGCCGCTCCTGCCGAGCTGCCGGGCCAGGCGGTCCGCGCCGTGCTTGGTTCGCGTGAAGACGATGACGCGAGACAGCTCCCTGTCCGCGAGCAGCCGGACCAAGAGGTCGCGCTTGCCGGCCCGCTCGACGAAGAAGACCCGCTGATCGATGCGCTCGACGGCGACCTTGGTCGGCCTGACCTCGACGCGCACAGGCTCATCCAGGATTGATTTGGCCAGATGGGCGATCTCTCGCGGCATGGTCGCCGAGAACAGCAGCGACTGGCGCTGGCGGGGCAGGGCGGCCACGATCTTGCGGATGTCGTTGATGAAGCCCATGTCGAGCATCCGGTCGGCCTCGTCCAGCACCAGCGTCGTCGTCGTTTGCAGCTTGACGTGGCCTTGCTTGGCCAGATCGAGCAGGCGGCCGGGGGTCGCGATCAGGACGTCGACGCCGCGCGCCAGCGCCTTGACCTGAGGCCGCAAGCCGACCCCGCCCAGCACGACGGCGTGGCGCAGGCCGAGAAAGCGCCCATAGGCGCGAATCGACTCGCCGATCTGGAGCGCGAGCTCGCGGGTCGGTGCCAGGATCAGCACCCGCGCCGAGCGGCGGGCGGGCGGCTCGTGCGTTTCGGCCAGGCGCTGCAGGATCGGCAGCGCGAAGGCGGCGGTCTTGCCCGTGCCGGTTTGAGCGATGCCGAGCAGATCCTTGCCGGCGAGCAGCTCGGGAATGGCTTGGGCCTGGATCGGCGTGGGTTGCGTGTAGTTGGCGGCCGCGAGGGCACGCCGCAGAGGCTCGGCGATGCCGAGCCCGGAGAAGGTCGTTTCTGTCACGAAGTCTCTATCCTTCAAGCGCCAGGCAGCGCGGGCCCACAGGGGCACACGGTGGCAGCGTGGCAATTCGCCGAATTCCACGCGCACCTGGAACCAACGGATTTATTCGGAATTGTCTCGGGATGAAGGGCTGCCGTTCCCCGGCAGGCCCGTCGCGCGATCGCGAGAAATCTAGCCGTTACATGCGGTTCCGGGCGGGCCTTGTCAAGCCTCGTCTCCTGGCGGTCGGCAGGGGATCAGCTCTGGGCGATTTCGCCGGCGCGCGCCCGCGCCGCCTCGGCAGCGTCGCGATCGCCCAGGCTCTCCATCACGGTGCCATACTTGACCCAGTTGCCGTGACTCGCCGGCCGGACGGTGATGCGCTCCGACAGCAGCGCGCGGGCGAGGGAAAGGCGGCCGGCGCGAATCGCGCTTTCCAGCAGAAGCTGGACGAAGACGTCGCGCTGGGCATGGGAGCCGCCGACGGGGCTCAGCCGGTCTCGAAGCGGCAGCAGGATCTCCACCGCCCGGTCGTAGGCCCGATCGGCATAGGCCAGCAGCGCCTCGCAGAGCGGGATGGTCAGCGGTGCCATGGTCGCCGCTTCGTAGTTGTCCGGCTCCTCGGCGTAAGTGCGCAGCGAGGCGAGATAGCGCTCGGCGGCCTCCCGCCGGCCTTCGCGGGCAAGCGACATCATGCAGTGCAGGTCGGTGAAAGCGAGCGCGTGGTCGTCGATATGGGTCTCGGCATGATCGGCCAACTCGGCCCAGCGATCGCCGACGCCGACGCCCTGGAACTCGAGCCGCAGCAACAGGGCCGCGGCGTTTTGGATGTCGAGGTAGAAATCCGATCTCTCGCTGCGGATCGAGCGGTCGTAGAGGTCGAGTGCCTGGTCGTAGTCGCCGCGCTCGTGGGCGAAGAGCGCGCGATGCCACCAAAGATGGCCGCGAAAGGGATTGCGGTCTTCCCAGCAATCGGCGGGATAGTCGAGCCAGTGCAGGCCCTCGCCCATGCGGCCCTGCATCTCCAAAACGTGGGCTACCGCGTGGATCGCCCAAAGGTCCTCGGGATTGGCCTCGACGGCGGCGCGGCCGTGGCGTTCGGCCTGTTCGTAGTCGCCGCATTCCTCCTGCCCGAAGGCCAGCATCCCGAGCACGTTGCCGTAGCCGGGCAGGCCCGGCTCCCAGGCATCGAAGACCTTGGCCACGCCATTGCGCAGCGCGTAGTTGTTGCCCATCCAGAACAAGGTGAAGTGCTGGAGGCGCAGCGCGAGGAGATCGTGCGGGCTGTCGAACAGGATCTCGTCCCAGAGCGCGACGGCGCGGACCAGATCGCCCTCGAGCCAGGCCCGCAAGGCCCGGATGTGCAGCGCCTCGCGCGGGGTCACGCTTGCGGCCCGCGGCTCGCAGAAGGCCAGCGCCTCGCGCACCTTGTCGTAGACCGTGGTCGTGCCGAACAGCATGAAGAGGTAACCGCGCAGGCAGTGGCCCATCACGAAATCCGGATCGGCCGCCAGCGCCGCCTTGACGTGCTGCATGGTGTCCAGGCGGTATTCGAAGTAGCGGTCGATCGCGGTCGAGAAATGCTGTGCCGCCTGCCCACTATCCGTGGTCATGGCGAGGCCACGTTGATCTTTCTGCATGATGGCCCTGTCCCCGTCGCCCTGTATTGGTAGAGGGGACTGTGAAGCCGTCTCGCCGCCGCTGTCAATTCGCGGCGACGCACCGGTGATTTCAGGCTGCGCCCGCCGCCGTCGCGCTTCCGGTCGTGTTCGGCAGCGTCGCGATCAGATCGCGCACGTCGTCCGCCGACACGGGCTTGCTGAAGTAGTAGCCCTGCCCGAGAGCGCAGCCTTGGGCCTGGAGGGTGACGAGGTGGTTCTCGTCCTCGATGCCCTCGGCGATCGTCGGCAGCCCGAGGCTTTGTCCCAAGGCGATCACCGCCCGCACGATGGCCGCGCTCTCGCCGTTACTCTCCAGCTTGGAGACGAAGGAGCGGTCGATCTTGATCTTGTCGAAGGCCAGGTCGCGCAAGTGGGCCAGGCTCGAGTAGCCGGTGCCGAAGTCGTCGAGTGCGGTCTTGACGCCGGCCTCGCGGAGCTGGCTGAGGATCCTGGCCGCCGTGCCGGCATCCTCGATCAGGGCGTTCTCGGTCACCTCGATCTCCAGGCGCTGCGGGGCCAGACCTTCGTCCTTCAGGATCGCCAGGAGCTCGTCGGCGAGCTTCGGGTTTCGGAACTGGACCGGCGAGATGTTGACGGCCAGGGTCAGGTCCTCGGGCCAAGCGTGGGCTTCGCGGCAGGCGCGCCGGATCAGGCACTCGCAGAGGTCGCTGATCTGACCGCTGTCCTCGGCGACCGAGATGAAGCGATCCGGCGCGAGAACGCCCTTCTCGGGGTGGCGCCAGCGCGCGAGCGCCTCGAAGCCGACGAGACCGCCCCGCCGCAGGTCCATGATCGGCTGATAGAAAGGCTCGATCTGGCCGGCGGCGATGCCCGCCCGCAGATCCTGCTCCAGCTTGGCGCGCTCCTGCTGGTGCTGGTCCATGTCGATCTCGTAGAAACAAAAGCGTCCGCGGCCGTTCTGCTTGGCGCGGTAGAGTGCGATATCGGCACGCCGCACCAGGGAGCGCGCGTCGTCGCCGTCCACCGGGTAGACTGCCAAGCCGATGCTGACGCCGACCGAGACCTGTGTATTGCCCAGCGTCGCCGGCGCCTGCGCGATGCCCAGGAGGCGGCGGGCCAGGCGCAGCGCGCCGAGGGGCTGGTGGCCGCCGACCTGGATGATGGCGAACTCGTCGCCGCCGAAGCGCGCCAGCGTGTCCTGTGAGCGCAGAGCGTGGCTGAGGCGGTCTGACATCGTCCGGAGTAGCTTGTCTCCCGCGCCGTGTCCGTGGAGGTCGTTGACCGGTTTGAAGCGATCGAGGTCCAGCATCAGCACGGCAATGCCCTCGCCTTCGCGCTTGGCGCGCGCCAGGGCGGCGTTCAGGCGATCCTCGAACAGGCGCCGGTTGGGCAACCCTGTCAGGGGGTCGTGGAGCGCGAGCCGGGCTGACTCCGCCTCGGCCTCGATCCGCTTTCGAATCTCTACTCTCTGATCGTGCAGACGCCGCACACCGAAGACGAAGCCGCCGAAGCCGAGCCCGAGCAGGGCCAGCAGGACTTCGTCGAGCTCCATGTCCTCGTACTCCCGCGAGAACTCGAAGAAGGTGTCGACGGCATCGGTCAGGGCGCCCACGGTGAACAGCAGGATCGCCGCCACCAGCGCATAGGCCCCATCTTTAAGGATTCGTCCGTAATTTGAGTCCTCTACGGGTTCGCTCGCCTGTAGCGTCGGACTGTCGGTGCTCATGCGTCTCGCCTCTCGGACCGGATCGAAGGGCCTAAAGCCTGAAAAGGCCTTGAGACTAGATGTGTTTTGCTAATCATTGGTTATATGAAATTGGACAGAATATTAGGCCCGAAGGCGGTGTCTTTGGCGCCGTCGGGACGAAGGGCTGGGACGGTCTCTATGGGGCCGGGAGAGCTTTGGAAAACTGATGGCAATGCGGGCTCGAGGGCGCTAAAACCCTGGCTCCCGCGCACATCACAGTACGAACGAGGCAAGTCATGACGGCGAATTGGACGCCGGAAAGCTGGCGCGACAAGCCGATCCGCCAGGTCCCGGACTATCCCGATCCGCAGGCGCTCGACACGGTCGAGACCACCTTGGCGAAGGCGCCGCCGCTGGTCTTTGCCGGCGAGGCGCGCCGGCTCAGGAAGCAGCTCGGCCAGGTGGCGGAGGGCAAGGCCTTTCTGCTTCAGGGCGGCGACTGCGCCGAGTCCTTCGCCGAGTTCCATCCGAACAACATCCGCGACACCTTCCGCGTGCTGTTGCAGATGGCGGTGGTGCTGACCTATGGCGCGGCCTGTCCGGTGGTCAAGGTCGGGCGCATGGCCGGCCAGTTCGCCAAGCCGCGCAGCGCCCCGACCGAAGCCCAGGGCGGGGTCGAGCTGCCGAGCTATCGCGGCGATATCGTCAACGGCATCGAGTTCGAGGCCGGCGCCCGCGTGCCCGACCCGCAGCGCCTGCTGCAGGCCTACAACCAGGCCGCTTCCACGCTCAACCTGCTGCGCGCCTTCGCCCAGGGCGGCTTCGCCAACCTGGAGAAGGTGCACCAATGGAACCTGGCCTTCGTCGAGGGGCCGCAGGGCAAGCGCTACGAGGAGCTGGCCGCGCGCATCGACGAGAGCCTGGCCTTCATGCGCGCCTGCGGCATCACCTTCGACACCGTGCCGCAGCTGCGCGAGACCGATTTCTACACCTCGCACGAGGCGCTGCTGCTGAGCTACGAGCAGCCCCTGACCCGGGTCGATAGCCTGACCGACCAGTGGTACGACTGCTCGGCGCATCTGCTCTGGGTCGGCAACCGCACCCGCCAGCCCGACGGCGCCCATATCGAGTTCCTGCGCGGCGTCCAGAACCCGCTCGGCATGAAGGTGGACGACCAGATGGATCTCGACGAGCTCCGCCGCCTGATCGAGATCCTCAATCCGGAAAACGAGGCCGGGCGTCTGACGCTGATCAGCCGGATGAGCGCGGACAAGGTCGAGGCCGGGCTGCCGCCGCTGATCCGCGCGATCCAGCGCGAGGGCTTCAAGGTGGTCTGGTCCTGCGACCCCATGCACGGCAATACGATCAAGTCCTCGACCGGCTTCAAGACCCGGCCGTTCGAGCGCATCCTGACCGAGGTGCGGCGCTTCTTTGCGGTGCACCGGGCCGAGGGCAGCTATGCCGGCGGCGTGCACTTCGAGATGACCGGCCAGGACGTGACCGAGTGCATCGGCGGCGCCCAGGCGATCGACGAGAACCAGCTCGCGGACCGCTACCACACCCACTGCGATCCGCGCCTGAACGCCAGCCAGGCGCTGGAGCTGGCCTTTCTGGTGGCGGAGCAGCTCAAGGAGGAGCGGGTCGCCAACGGCGCGCCGCCGCGCCGCGTGGCCGAGGCCTCCTGACGGGGGTGGCAATGTCATTTGCCCGCGCTTGACGGGACCTGCGGCGAAACGCACCCTCACCCTTCGACAAGCTCGGAGCGTGTGAGTGGACGATGGATGAGCTGGAACACCATCGTGCGTCCTTCGAGACGCCCGCTAGCGCGGGCTCCTCAGGATGAGGGCAATTCTCAATGCCACCAAAGATCTTCCTCATCCTGAGGAGCGCCCTTGAGGGCGCGTCTCGAAGGACGCACGATGGTTATGCAGCATGATTCGTCGATTTGAAGCGATAGAAACACGAGCTCTGAGGACAGGAGTGCTCGAGCGCTAGTTCCAGATATGCGAGGAACTTGAAGCTTTGCCCTCCGTTTCTCCTCATCCTGAGCTTGTCGAAGGGTGAGGATTGCTCGATCGCAGACCACCGCGATCCAATTCGGGGAACAGGCCATGCCCCCAGACGGAACGAAGCTCAAAGACAGCGAAGAGATCAGCGCCGCCTTGGCACCGCGCGGGCCGCGCCGCGATCACTATCCGGCCTCGGACGAGGTCGCGGCCTGGACCGACCACTATTTCCGGCGCACCGCCGCGGCCGTGCGGATCTTCGGCAACGTGACCGCGACCTATGCGGTCTTCCTGCGCCGCCCGGTGATCTCGGCCCCGCGCCTGGCGATCGAGTGGCTGGAGGCGGTGGCGCGCGAGCGCGGCATCCAGCTCGAGATCGACCTGCGCTATCCCGAGGGCAAGTGGGTCGGCGCCGGCGAGCCGATCTTCTACGTCACGGGGCCGCTGGCCGAGCTGTCCGAGCTCGAGACCCTGCTGCTGATGAAGCTCGGCCCGCCCTGCGTGGCCGCCTACAACGCCTACACCATGTGCGCCGACCTGCCGGACGTGGCCTTCCTGGCCATGGACGCGCGGCACTGCGCCGGCACCGAGATGGCCGAGCTGATGGCCTACGCGGCGGCGGTGGGCTCGGACCGGGCCAAGCGCAAGGTCGGCGCGATCGGCTTCATCGGCAACGCGACCGACGCGACGGCCCACTTCTTCGGCCAGCAGGGCGGCAAGGGCACCATGCCGCACGCCTTCATCGGCTACGCGGGCTCCACCCTGCGTGCCGCCGAGATGTTCGACGAGGCCTTCCCCGACGAGCCCATGACCGTGCTGGTCGACTACTTCGGCCGCGAGGTTACGGACGGCCTCACGGTCTGTCGGCGCTTCCCCGGCCGCGCCGGCAAGGGCAACCTCGCCCTGCGCCTGGACACCCCCGGCAGCCGCTTCCTCGAGGGCCTCGACCCCACCGCCTCCTACGCCGCGCTGGAGCGCCACGTGCCCGAGGCAGTGCGCGGCTACCGCAACGAGCA
>JAKSDN010000232.1 GCA_022360075.1 Kiloniellales bacterium
CGCGCCGACAAGGGCCTGAACTTCTCGGCCCTCGTCGATCTCTACATGGCCTTGAACACGGCCTTCTTGCTTAACCCTACGGGTGATCCGGACTTCGAGGATCTCACCTCCCTGGAGTGGGTGGCGTCGCGCAAGCCGCGCCGGCTGCTCATCAACATCGGCAGCAACGAGGGGCTGTTCCGCATCGGCATCAGCGGCGCGGTGACCCGGGAATACCTGGATGGGGTCAAGACGATCCCGGCGCTGACCCAGACCTTGGCCGAGGCATTGCGCGATCACTGCGCCGATGTCGAGCACATCTACTTCAACGCGCTGATCCGGCCGCGCGTCATCGCGAACCTGGCGCCGCGCACCGACGACGAGATGTTCCAGGCGCCCGGCGACGACTACTTCAAGCGCTACGTCGGCCGCCTGGGCTCGATCGGCGGCATCTCGGCCGCGCAGATGCAGCGCTTCGACGAAACGGTGCGCGAGGTCAACGAATCCTGCGCGCGTATCCTCAGAGACACCCTGGGCGGCAAGGCCCATGTCATCGACACCTACGCCCTGGCCGACGATTTCGACGGCAAACACTACGGCAACGCGCGCAAGGTCCAGGTGCAACGGGGCAACACGCCGCTCAGGCTCAGCAACCTGCCCTTCTCGGCCAACATCTTCGGCTTTCGCCAGGGCGGCCTCTTTAGCCTCGACAACATGCATTTGACGAAGCCGGGCTACACGCTTCTATCCAACGCCGTCGGCAAGGCCATCGCCGATGCGGAGGGCGCCGCCTTCACCGAGATCGACCCGCAAGACACCTTCGAAGCCGACACGCTCGTGACCGATCCGCCGCGGAGCGTCGACCGGATCGGACTCGTCGCGAGCCTCCTCGCGCTCTTTGTGCTTCGGGACTGAGATGGAAGTTCCGGGCTCGGCCGGGCTGCTCACGCGATTCGACTTCTACTCCGGCTTGTCCCGTCGCAGCCAGTCGAGTACCTGCTCGCATTCCGGCGATAAGCGACGGTCGCCGCGCGTCACCAGGTAGTAGCAGCGCTCCGAGACCAGTGTGGCGTCCAGGGGACGGACCAGCGCACCCTCGGCCAGCAAAGGGTCGATCAGATGGCGCGTGCCGAGACAAATGCCGCGACCCTCCACGGCCATAGCGACGAGGTTCGCGTAGTTGTTGAATTTCGGGCCGCGGATCGTCGGCGGCACGTCGACGCCCATCTCGCGCAGCCAGGTCGGCCAGTTGATCCAGTCGGGGGCGTGCTGGTCGATGTGCAGCAGGACGTGGTTTGGCAGATCGGCCGGCGAGTCGAGCTTGGGTGCGGACGCCAGATAGGCAGGGCTGCATACGGGGAACAGCGCCTCGCCAAACAGACGCTCGGCTTGTAGCGCGGGCCAACGTCCGTCGCCGTAGAACACGGCGATGTCGATGTTGTCCAGAGCGGGGTCCGGCTCCTCATCGGAAGCGATCAGACGGATGTCGAGGCCAGGGTGGTCGCGTGAGAAAGCGGGCAGACGCGGAGTCAGCCAGAACGACGCGACGGCCACATTGGCGAAAAGCGTCACACGAACCTCGGTATCGGCCTGCCGGATCTGCTCTGACGCGTCGGCGACGGCGGTCAAACTGCGGGCGACCACCCGTCGAAAGGCCTTACCCTTGTCGGTCAGACGCACTGCGTGATGCAGCCGCTCGAACAGCCGCGTGTTCAGATAGTGCTCCAGGCCCGCGATCTGTCGGCTCACCGCGGCCTGGCTGACACCCAATTCCTCAGCCGCCCGGGTGAAGTTCAAAGTTCTTGCCGCGGCCTCGAAGACCACCAGGCTGTTCAACGGCGGGAGTCGTCGGCGCAAGTTAGGCATAACCTGAGGTTATCCCAAGACCGAGCTTATCTGCCATTCACGAATTCGCGGACGCCGTACAGACTTGGAATTGGCTGGAGAACGGCAGTGACGACCTAGAGGACGGCAGCGGTGCGATGGTGAACCTGGTGCAAGGCCATGACGGCGCATCCGGCGCGACTTCCGTCCGGATAGACTTGGCTCCCGCCGATCTGAATCTCGCCCGTATGCGGCGCGCGCGCCTGGCTCGGCTGCGCCGGGAGCTGGCGCAGCGCGAAATTCCCTGCTGCGTGCTGCACGACCCGGTCAACCTGCGCTACGCCTGTGGCGCAAGGAACATGCAGATCTTTTCCGCCCGGAACCCAGCACGCTATCTCTTCGTGGCGGTCGAGGGGCCGGCCATACTGTTCGAGTTCGAAGGCTGTCATCATCTGGCCCAGGATCTCGAGACCATCGACGAGATCAGGCCGGCGACCACGGCGTCCTTCGTCGCCGCGGGGCCCAGACTGAGCGACGTCGAGGTCGCCTGGGCCCGGGAAATCGCCGAGCTTGCGCGACGCTACGACGGCGGCACGCGGCGCATCGCCCTGGAGCGGGTCAACGCCGGCGCCGCTCTGGCCCTCGCCGCCGAAGGCTTTACGCTGCTCGATGCCCAGGAGCCGGTCGAACGGGCCCGCGCCATCAAGGACGACGACGAGATCGCCTGCATCCGCGAATCGATCGCCGCCGTCGAGGCCGCGGTGGCGCGGCTCGAGGGCGCCATCCGCCCGGGAGTGACGGAGAACGCCCTCTGGTCCCACTTGCACCAGGCGGTGATCGAGCGCGACGGCGACTACATCGAAACGCGTCTCCTGAACTCCGGCCCGCGCAGCAATCCCTGGTTCCAGGAGTCGAGCGAGCGGGAGATCGAGGCCGGCGACCTGGTTGCCCTCGATACCGACGTGGTTGGCTGCCACGGCTACTACTGCGACTTCTCCCGCACTTTCCTCTGCGGCGACGGCAAGCCAAGCGCCGAGCAGCGAAAGCTCTATGGCCTGGCTCACGAGCAGGTGCACCACAATTTGGACTTGCTGAAACCGGGCATGAGCTTCCGGGAGTTCTCCGCTCAGGCCTGGCGCATTCCGGAGCCTTATCGCCGCCATCGCTACTATCTGCTCGCCCACGGCGTCGGCATGACCGGAGAGTATCCCTATCTCCTGCACGCCATGGATTTTCCGAAGCACGGCTACGACGGCATCATCGAGCCCGGCATGACGCTCTGCCTGGAAAGCTTTATCGGCGACGAGGCCGGCGGCGAAGGCGTGAAGCTCGAGCAACAGGTGCTCGTGACCGAGACCGGTATCGAGCTGCTGACTCACTATCCTTTCAGTGAGGACCTTCTGCACCGCGAGATTTGAGCACGACAGCGCCGCCCGGCGGGCCTGCGAGTCTGACCGTTTGTCGAGCTTCGTTGCAGCATCGATCGTTCACTCGCCGATCAACGAACGACTAGGGAGGTTAACGATGAAAAAGACTCTGAAAGACGAAAGGGGAAGGCGAATTCACCCCTACATTCCCGAGCTCGCCGACGAGCTCAGACGCGAGAACATCACCCGCCGCGACTTCCTCTATACGGCGACGATGCTGGGCCTCTCCTCCGGCGCGGCCTACGCCCTCGCGGGCAAGATCACGGGCCAGCCCTTCGCGCCGGCCGCCAAGGCCGCCGAGGGCAAGGGCGGCTCCCTGAGAGTGGCGACCCGGGTCCAGGAGATCAGCGATCCCTCGACCTTCGACTTTATTCCGCGCTCCAACGTGACCCGGCAGTTCGTCGAGTATCTGACGATCACGGGCGCGGACAACATCACGCGGCCCTACCTTGCCGAGCGCTGGGAGGCCTCCGACGACCTCAAGACCTGGAC
>JAKSDN010000882.1 GCA_022360075.1 Kiloniellales bacterium
CACGGTCTCGAGCAGCCGGGCGTTCTTCTCCAGCGAGTCCTTGTTGAGCAGGCCGGCGCGGGCCTTCTCGTCCGGCACCTCGAGCAGCATCAGGGGCGGCAGCTCGTAGCCGCTGGAGGGGCCGAAGTCGAAGCGGGCCTGGTCCGCTTGGCGGGCCTTACGGCTCGGCTTGGCGCGCGGCTTCTTGGGCGCTACCAGCTCCGCCGCGGGTTCCGGCTCGTCCTCCATTTCCTCTTCGGGCTCGTCTTCAGGTCCGGAAGACTTGACCCTCGGCTTGCGCGCCAGGCTGGGCTCCAGCCTTTCGCCGCGCCGCGCCCGGTGGCGGGCCAGGCGCTCCTTGCCGGCTTCCTGGATTTCGGCGGCCTGGCGCATGAGCTGGTTGCCGCCTTTGACGCCGAGGCCGAACAGCCAGAGCAGCCCGCGGCCGCCGCTGCGGTATTCCTGCCAGGAGAAGCCGAGGGCGAGCAGCAATCCGACCAGACCCAGGACGAGAGCGGCCAGGCCGGTCATCCAGGCCGCGACGCCTTGACCCGCCAGAGCCGTGACCGTGAGCTCGCCGAGCAAGCCGCCCAGGCCGAGGGCGTCGAGCGGCCAGCTCGCCGGCACCGGCAGCGTCGCCAAGGCGATCGCGAAGAGTGCGACGGCGAGCAGGGCAGTGCCCAGGCGCAGCCACCAGCGGGCCAGCGCGTGGGATTGGATCAGGCGCCAGGCCCAGGCCAGCAAGATCATGGGGATCGCAAGCGTCGCCAGGCCCAGCCATTGCAGCAGGATGTCCGCTACGTAGGCGCCCGGCAGGCCCAGAAGGTTCCGCGCCGGCGCATCGGCGGCCCGATTCAGCGAGGGGTCGCCCGCATGGTAGGTCAGGCAGGCCAGCAGCAGGGCCAGCCCGGCGGTGCCAAGCGCCACGCCGAGCAGCTCGATCAACCGGCGGCTCAGGTAGGGGCCGAATTCTCTGGGCAGCCAGCGCCGCGGCTCGCCCCGCGCCGCGCCGCGTGCGCCGCCCGCCATCGTGCTCTGTCTTGCGGCCATGCTCCCCGACTCCTTACAGAATCTCGGCGATCTGACCCAGCGCCGCCTCGGTCAGGGTCTCGTCGTAGACCAGGGCGACGCGGATGTAGCGCGCGCCCGGGTTCGCGCCGTCCTCGCCCGCGGCCTCTTCCAGGCCCCAGGCGCCGTCGCCGGCCGACATGTAGCCGCCGGGCAGGAC
>JAKSDN010001436.1 GCA_022360075.1 Kiloniellales bacterium
GGGTTCGTCGTCACGGCGAAGGGCGGCGCGGGCACGCCCTGCCTCAGGGCCGAGCGGCGCGGCACCTTGCGCAAAATGATGATCTGTCCCCTCGGCTCGCCCGCCTCGGTCTGAGCAGATGCCCCGACCGGCGCGAAGACCAGGCCAGCCTGCAGCAACGCTAGGCCGAGCCCGCAGCAGAACAGTGTTCTCAGCCTTGGGGCGCGCCTCGCCATCGCTTAGTACCGCGTTGCCGACAGGGTGCTCGACTGGATGTTCTGATTGCCCGACGTCTGGCTGTAGTTGGAGCCCGATTGGCCCGGACGCTTCAACTCGTCCCAGAGAATGACGGCCACGTCTTCGTGGTCGATGATGGTCGGGTCGGGGAACTCGGCGCCGCGGCCGCGGATGCCGGACAGCGTGCTTTCATCTACAACGACGCTCTCGCCCACCAAGGCGGACACCGGCACCACGGAAGCCAAGGGATCGGCCAAGGCGGCCGTCGGAGCAACGGCGATGGCGATGAGGCCAAGGAACCCTATAACTGGTCGCTTCATCTCTCTGCGTCCGTCCACCTCAGGACCGATGACCGGCGTCAAACGACTCTGTTCCATCGAATGACGTCGCCGATTGCGAATGCCTCATGTCGTATCGAGCAAGATGCATGCCAAGGGGCGCAAGGCCGCGCCGGCGTGTAGCTCGGCAACCGGAGGCGGTCGAAAGCCGGGCATTCTGCCGGGCCACCTTCATGCGCTGACCTAAGCCACGGACATGTTCCACGGCGACGGCATCTCGAATCTGTAACGCCACCGTACAGTCGGCCAGCAATGTCCTTGGCCAAGCCGGCACCGAAGGCCCTCCTGATACGCCAACCCGCCGGATAAGCTGCCGCGAAGCGAACCTCGCGTTCTCGCCGCAGTCCCCGGCGACGGCCGTTTTGCTTCACGCCTACTGTCCCGAAGACAAGACCAGCGTGTTCTGTTGAATGTTGTTGGTGCCGGCGGTGATGTTCAGGCCGATGTTGCCGCTGGCACCAGCAAGCACATTGTCGCCCAGCGTCACGCTGTTCGACGTGTCGATGTGGAATGTCTGCGTGAAGGAGATCTCCTGCACGACCGCCGCCGTCGCTTGAGAAAGCGCCGTGTCGCCGGTCGCCGCGGCCAGGGCCAGGGAGTTCTTTTGCAGGTGGAAGGCGCCGATGGCCAGGTTCACGCCGACATTACCCGACGCGTCGGACAGAACGTTGCCCAAAAGCTGTGCCGAGTTGACCACGTCGGCGTTGTTGCCGGACACGGTGAAGTTATTGTTGAGGCTCTGCTGCAGGCTGAAGACCCCGGAATCGGCCGACGCGTCGTTGCCCGCCACCGCTTGGGAGGACAGAGTCGCGCTGTTTTCCTGAAGAATGCTGGCACCGGACGAGAGATTGACACCGATGTTGCCGCTCGAGGTCTGCAGCACGTCCGTGCCCAGGACGATCATGTTCGACAGCTCCGCGCCCGAAATGGTCAGCGAAACCACGCTGTCGTTGACGACCTGATTGTTGTCGACCAGTGCCATCACCGACTGGGCGATCGCGATGTCCCCGCTGATCGTGACGTTGCCGGACACGTCGATGTCCTGGCTGACGTCGAGCGCCTTGGAGATGTCCACGGATACGTCGTTGTCGACGGAGACGTCGGTGTCGATGTCCGTGTCCACGTCCAGATCGACGTTGCTGGTCTGGCCCCAAGCGGAACCGCCGCCGACGAGCAGAGCGCCCGCCAGCACACCGACAAGGCCGAGTCGTCTTGCGCTAACCCGTGGCATACACCGAGATCTCATCCCTCGTCCGACCGCCGATCGAAATCGCAAGTCTGGCTCCGCAAGAAGCATGCCACCTCGCGGCGGCGTTGAACAGTGCGAGGCGCGGTCGTTTACCGTTTACCATGATTCGGCGCTTTGTCCGATCCCATTACAGACGCCCCGACGGGCGCCCGCCAATCCCTAGAGATGCCTGCCATTTCCGGGCGATACGCCGAATGTGTAACGCTGGCGGACAGGCGCGCAAAGGGGAGCTGCGCAGGGGCCATTGCTATGCACGCACCCCGTGTTTTGCCATCAGCCGGTAGAGCCGCGGCCGCGAGGTTCCCAGGGCCCGCGCGGCCTGCGAGAGGTTCTGCGAACGCTCGAGCGCGCGCAGCACCGCGTCTCGCTCCGCCTCCGCCACGGCCTGCTCCAAGGTGAGGATCTTTGCCGGGCGCGAGCGGGCCACCAGGCCGAGGTCGGCGGGCTTGATCAGGCGTCCTTCGCACATGACCGTCGCGCGGCGCACCCGGTTGATCATCTCGCGCACATTGCCGGGCCAATCGTAGGCCACCATGCTTTGCAGGGCGGCGGGGCTGAAACCCTTGACCTTGTTGCTCGTTTCGTGCCGGAACATCTCGAAGCAGTATTGCGCCAGAACTTCGATGTCTTCGCTGCGGGCGCGTAGCGGTGGTAGCTCGAGACGCAGCACGTTCAGCCTGAAATAGAGGTCCTCGCGGAAACGCTCCTCGGCGGTCGCGCGCTCCATGTCGACATGGGTCGCGGCGATGACACGCACGTTGACCGGGATCTCCTGCGGGTTGCCGACCCGCTGGATCGCGCCTTCCTCCAGGAACCTCAAGAGGTTGACCTGAAGCTCCGGCGACAGATCGCCGATTTCGTCGAGGAACAGCGTGCCGCCGTTGGCCGATTCGATGCTGCCGATCTTGCGCTTCTGCGCGCCGGTGAAGGCGCCCTTCTCGTAGCCGAACAGCTCGGATTGGATCAGCGAAGGCGGCAGGGCCGCGCAGTTCACCGCGATGAAGGGCCCCGAGGAGCGCCGGGAGCGCTCGTGAATCGCCTTGGCCGCGAGCTCCTTGCCCGTGCCGCTCTCGCCGGTCACCAGCACCGGCGCATCCACCGCGGCCAGCTTGCGAATGCTGCGGAAGACCGTCTGCATGGCCGTGCAGACGCCCACCATCTGCGGCTCCGATTCGTCGCCGGGCCCCGGATTGGTGGAGGAGCGCGCCATCATCGCCATGCCGTGGGCATGGCCGAGAGTCGTCAGCAGGCGCCCGACATCGGGCGGCAAAGTGTGGAAATCATAGAACGATTCCCAGACGAAGCGCCGCACGCCGGGATCCTGCCGCGCCTCGGTCGACATCAGGGCAACCCATGGCAGATGATCGTCGTTCTGCGACAGCGCGGCCATGCCGTCGCGCAGGCCTTCGACAGGCTCCGAATTCAGATGAGCCAGACCGACGTCGATCGGGTGTTCGTCGAGCAGGCCGCCGGCGCTTTCCGCGTCGGGCGCGACATGGACCCGCCATCCCGCTGAGGACATGGCGTTGAATATGTCGTCGGCGCAGAATCCGCCCGCGGCCGCCGGGCGCGACGCCGACTCAAGGAACAGCAAATGGCGTGGGTCCAATCCTAAGTTCCCCTGGTGATCTTCCCTTGGCCAGTCGGATCCAGCCGATCCATCGCAATCGTCGATGGCTCCAGTTCGACGTTTCCACCATCCTGGCTTTTTGCCGACCCAGGCCACGCGAATCGCACGCGAGCCGCCTGTCCCCGGGGCAGCGTTTCTGGTCCCACCCATTTACGAAATATTAAGCAGGAATCATGCCAAACCGACCCCTGTCCGTGGCCGCCTTGGAAGAAGACGCCAACAGGAACCGTTCCGCGGGGCGATGCGATCATCTTAAGGCTTCCCCTGGCTTGGCCTCGCCGGACCGTCCTGATCCGGAGATCCTGCCCCGACCACGCGGCTCGGCGCTGCCGGACTCGCGTGGTCTTAAGGCCATGTTAAGCGCAATGGGGACGCCGACGTAATCCGGACAACGACGTAGGGGAAACCCCGTACGTCTCGTCGCGAGCATCGCCTCGACCGCGTTATGCCGGAGCTGTGATGTGACGGCCCTGCCCCTTGCTTGATAGGCTTTGCGGAACAACAGCGGCGAGGAGGCCACCGCCATGCGACCACTGCTTGCGATTCTCGTTCTGCTGTCCGCGGTCTCGTCGGCGCAGGCGGACGACAAGAAGCTGACGGCCGCCGACGTCGAAGCCTTGCTCGCCGGCAACACGGCGGTCGGCGACTGGAAGGGAACGCCCTACCGTCAGTTCTTCGCCGCCAATGGCTCGACCACCTACCTCGCGGAGGGCAGCGAGCCCAGCCCGGGCAAGTGGAAGGTCGATCAGGCGACCGGCGACTATTGTAGCTGGTGGGAGCGCAGCGGCTGGGACTGCTATGGCGTCGAGCGCGAGGGCGACGGTTACGTCTGGGTGACGCCAAGCCAGGACTATCGCGGCCCCTTCAAAGTGGTCGAAGGCCGGCAGCTCTAGAACCAGCGCTCTTCGACGTAGATCAGGTCGTCGGAACGGGAGGCGATGCGTTTTCCGCGTCGATGACCTTGGCGACGGTCTTCATCAGAATCCTGAGGTCGAACAGCAGCGACCAGTTCTCGACGTAGAACAGGTCGTACTGGAAGCGGTCGACCAGCTTCCGCTCGGCGTCGGCGTTGCCGGGCATGCCGTTGACTTGGGCCCAGCCTGTGATTCCCGGACGCACCCGATGGCGCGAGCAGAACTCGTCGATCACCTCTTCGCAGAGCCGCTCGCCCGCCTGCGCCCGCGGCGGGTGCGGGCGGGGGCCGACCAGGGACATCTCGCCGTGGAGGACGTTGAAGAGCTGCGGCAGTGCATCGAGGTTGCTGCGCCGCAGCAGGCGGCCGATCCGAGTCACCCTGGGGGCGTCGCACGCGGTCGGGCGCGCGCGGACTTGACCGGAGCGCTCGAGGTGCAGCGTGCGGAACCTCCAGACCTCGATGGCCTTTGCGTTGAAGCCGTAGCGGCGCTGGCGAAAGAACACCGGCCCGCGGCTGTCGAGCTTGATGGCAAAGGCGATCACGGCGAAAGCGGGGCTCGCCAGCAGCAGGAAGAGGCTGGCGAGCAGGAGATCCTCGATCCGCTTGGCGAGCGTGCTCCAATTGCCGAGCGGCCGGCTCCAGACCCGCAGGAGCGGCACACCAGCCAGGTGGCGTAGCGGCCGGTTGACCAGTTCGTAGCCGACCAGGTCGGGTGCGAGCTGGACCTCGAAGCGGTCTTTCCGCAGGCGCTCGAGCAGCCGCATGATGCGCCGCTCCTCCGTCCAAGGCAGGGCGACGATCACGACGTCGATGCGTTCGCTGCGGCTACGCGCGATCAGGTTCTCAACGGTCCCCGACAAATGCGGCCGTCCGCGATCGACGGCGGCCGACCCCTGCGTCTCCGGATCATCGTGGTCGCTGAACACGCCCAAGAAATCGATCTTGCCGTCGCCCTCGCGCGACAGCGTGCCGAACAGGCGGTCGGCCTGTTCCTGTGTGCCGACGACAGCCACTCTCTGCCGGGCATGGCCCTGACGGGTCCAGCTTTCGATCAGCCGGGCGAGGTGGCAGCGACTGGCGAAGAAGTAGCAGCAACAGGTCGCGAACCAGCTCATCGCCCAGAAGCGCGAGTAGTGATCGGAGACTTTCAGACCGAAACCGACGGCGATCAACAGCGCGGCGGTCACTGCCCAGGCGGCGGTCGCACGGTAGCCTTCGCCCTGACCGGTCTCGAGCCGCGAACGCTGGTAGCCGCCCTGTGAGCCCGTGACCAGGACGACCACCAGCGCGCCCACCGCGGCCACGACAACGTAGGTCGCGGGAAGCTCGACA
>JAKSDN010000281.1 GCA_022360075.1 Kiloniellales bacterium
GCAGCTCGCGGGTCGTGTCGTGCAGGCGCTTGGTGCCGACCAGGGTGCCGTCTTCCATCATCATGACGGGGCCCTGGATGCCATCGGTGCCGAACTCGTTCAGCTTCTGGTGCAGGCTCTTGCCCTCGCGCTGGGCCACCACCTTGACCATGAAGAAGTCCTTGCGGCTGCCGCGGCTGAAGCGCGCGCCCTCCTCGATGACGTCGTTGGAGTCCTGCCAGTCGAAGCCGTCGAAGCCCATGCGCTTGCCGAGCTGGGCGATGATCCACCAATCGGGCTTGGCCTCGCCCGGCGGATCGTAGAAGCGGTTGTAGACGCGGATGCGGCGCTCGCCGTTGGCCCGGGTGAAGGTCTCCTCGCCCCAGGTCGCCGCCGGGAACACGATGTCGGCGTAGCGGGCGCCGATCGGATCGACCAGGTAGATATCCTGATTGAGCACGATCATGCCGCCGGAGTCGGCCCGCGCCTTCAGGGTCTCGATCGCGGCCTGCTTGTCGAGGCTGCGGATCTGGTGCGGGTTGCGCACCGTCAGGTCCTCGAACTTCTCGGCCAGGCCCTGGGAGCCGCACATGGCCTGGATCCAGGTGTTGCCGATCACATGGGCCAGGCGGGTGTGGCCGGACATCATGTAGCGGTCGGTGTCGATCGCGCGCCGCCGCCGTCCCGGCAGCTTCTCCGGCGACTTGTTGCGCGGGTACTTGCCGCCGCGCAGGCCGCCGCGCTGATGGCCGCCGGCGCGGCCGATCACCTGACCCGGCCGGCCGCCGCAGCCGCAGATGATGCCGAGCGCGGAGATCGCCTGGGTGTTGCCGGTGTTGTTAGACCAGTAGAAGCCCTTCTCGATCATGATCGAGGTCTTGGGCCGCTTGCCGTCGCGCGGCTGGGCCAGCCAGGCGGCTGCGGTCCGGATCTTCTCCGGGTCGACCTGGGAGATCTCGGCCGCCTTGACCAGCTCGAACTCGGGCTGGTCGAGCAGCCACTTCTTCCAGTCCTCGAAGCCCTTGGTCTGGAACAGGCCCCAAGTGGTGCGCCATTGCCAGGGCGTGTTGCGCGTGCCCTGGCCGAAGCCCGAGGAGGACTCCCACTTGTTGTTGACCCATTTCTGGATCCACTCGGAATCCTCCCAGCCGTTCTCGACGATGATCCGCGCCATGGCATTGACGACCAGCAGGTCGGTGCCGGGCTGGATATCGAGCAAGAGGCCGCCGTTGGCCTCGGCGTAGGCGATGCCGGCGGTCCGGCGCGGCACCATGAAGATCGCCTTCTGGCCGTTCTGGATGCCGCGCATGATCCACTGGGTGAAGAGGATCGTCTTGGTCTCGTAGGGATCGGTGCCGCAGATCAGCAGCGTTTCGGCGTCGCGCCAGTCCTCGTAGGAGGGGCCGAAGTTGTCGAA
Organism: Kiloniellales bacterium; assembly: GCA_022360075.1. The sequence goes on from JAKSDN010000281.1 coordinate 1,397, forward strand.
GCCGGCATCGCGGAAGCCGGGCGTCGAGGTGACGTCGGACGGCGTGTCGTGGAAGGTGAAGTTGGCCGTGTTGATGTGGCGCAGCGCGTACTTCGTGATCGCGTAGGTGTTCTCCATGTACTGATAGGAGAAGGTCTTCATGCCGTAGGCATTGGCGCCGTGCTTGGCGATCACGTGCTTGCTGACCTCGGCCGCCACGTCGAGCGCGAAGTCCCAGGGCACAGGCATGAGCGTGCCGTAGACCCGCATCAGGGGCTGCTTCAGTCGGTCGCGGGTCGGAGTCTGCGGGTTGTAGCACTTCTTGGCGATGGCGCCGCCGCGGATCGAGGAGTCGCCGTCGATGTTGACGAACTCGGTCTCCTTGTCGGGAATGATCACGACATGGTGCGGCTGGCCGTCATGCAGCACGATGTTGTGCTGGTTCGGCGCCACCCAGGGGCCGAGCGGGGCAACCGGAAAGTCCTCGCCGAAAGCGTTCTGGTCGGCCATCGGGCCGCCGTTCTTGCCGCCGGCGACCGGCCAGCGATAGACCTTGTAGCCGCAGGCGACGATGCAGTAGTCGCAGGCCGTCGAGATGATCTCGGCGTCGGGCGGCGGCAGCGGAACTTCGGTCTCGGGAATGTAATAGGGCGTTGCCATGATTGCCGCCTCCTAGGCCTGAAGGTTGTCGTAGCGGCCGAAGATCAGGCCGAAGATGCCGACCGCGTAGATGTCGTCGCCCTCCAGCTCGAGCAGCACCTGCGGCAGGCTCTGATAGGCGTTGCCGGAAATCGTGATGCCGTGGCGCGTCAGGTCGTAGGTCGAGAGGTGCAGGGGACAGGGCCCGAGCGCCTTGTCGCCAGGCTTGTAGGTGCCCTGCAGCGGCCCGCCCTGGTGGGTGCAGGTGTAGTTGAAGGCGACCACGTCGCGCTGCGGGCCGATGCCGCCGCCAGCCTCCCGGCCCAGCTTGACCAGCATCGATTCGGAGTAGACCTCGTCGTCGGGATAGGTGAAGTCGAGCGGCTGGTCGATCTGCAGCTCGCTCAGCTTGCCGATCAGCTTGCGCGGATAGGTCGCGACCGCCGCCGGAACCTTTTGCGCCTGGGGCGTGCCCGGGTTCATCGTGACCATCACCGTGAAGGTCGCGGTCGCCGCCCCGGCGGTGAGCAGGAACTGGCGCCGGCTGACCAGACAGGGATGGCCCTCGCCGCCGACCTGCTCGGGGGAGCGGGCGTCTTGCTGCTGCTTCGTCATGGCTCTGTTCCCCTTACTGGATGGGCGCGCCGGGCAGGGGCGCGTAGTCGGGCAGGTCGGGAGCCTCCATCTGGATCTCCTCGCCGCTCATGGACTCTAGGAAGGCGACAAGGTCGTCGATTTCCTGATCGCTGAGGTCCAGGGGCTGGATCAGCGCCGTCTTGGTCGCGGCGAACTCGTTCTCGCCGCCGCCTTTGTTGTAGAAGACCACGACGTTGCGCAGCGTCTCGATCTGGCCGTTGTGCATATAGGGCGCCGTATAGGTCGCGTAGCGCAGCGAAGGTGTGCGGAACTTGCCGAGGTCGGCCTTCTCCTTGGTGCGGAAGTAAAGCCCCGGGTCGTCCTTGGTCTCGCGGTAGAGCTTCTCGGTCGAGCCCTTGGCGTAAAGCTCGTAGCGGAAGGTGATCTGCGCGAGGCCGTCCTCCTCCCACTCCTGGGCCGGCGGGACGCCGAGGTTGTAGTACTTCTGATCCGACAGCAGCGCGCCGTTGTGGCAGGCCACGCAGCCGGCCTTGCCGACGAAGAGATCGAGGCCGCGCTTTTGCTCATCGCTCAGGGCCGCCTCGTCGCCGCGCAGGAAGTTGTCGTAGGGCGTGTCGGTCTGGACCAAGGTCCGCTCGAAGGCGGCGATCGCGCGCCAGGCATTGGCGATCCGCGGCCACTCGTCGCCGAAGACCTTGGCGAAGCGCTCGCGGTACTCGGGGATGAAGGCGAGGCGCGCTTCCATCATGTCGGCCTCGCCGTTACCGGCGACCGCGCCGCTCGCTGCCGACTTGGCCTGGGTCTCCAGGGAGCTCGAGGCGCCGGCCCAGAACAGCTTGTTGTAGTAGGCCGAGTTGATGATCGTTTGGCTGTTGCGCCAGTGAGCCGTGCCCGGGTAGCCGAGCGACAGTGGGGTCGGGAAGGCCCAGCCGGCGTCGGGCTCGTGACAGGACACGCAGGCGATGCTGCCGTTGCCACCGAGCCGCGGATCGAAGAACAGTAGCTTGCCGAGCTCGATCTTGTCGGGCGTCTGAACGTTGTCCGCGGGGATCGGCGGCGGGCCGAGCGGCTCCAGGCCCGGATAGTCGCTCGATGCGGCAAGCGCCGGCAGGCTCAGGGTTGCCGCGCTAACGATGGTCCCGGCGACGAGGGCGGCCGGGACGAAGGTCGAGAGTCTTGTCGTCATGATACCGGCCTCCCTTAGTTCTTCGTGTTGCGCCAGTCGGCGATCACCGGGTAGTCGAGCGGGATCTCCTCCGCCCAGACGTGGTCCGGGCCGGTGAGCGGGTCGCCCGACAGGGCTTCCAGGAAGGCGACCAGGGCGGCCTGCTGTTCGCCGGTCAGACCGAGCGGCTTCAGTCTCGGGTCCTTGTTGGGATCGCTGCCGCCACCGGCGTTATAGAAGGCGACGACGTCGGCCAGCGTCCCGAAGGTGCCGTTGTGCATGTAAGGCGCCGTGCGGGTCAGCTCGCGCAGGCCGGGCGTCATGAACTTGCCCTTGTCGCTGCCGTCCGCGCGGTGATAGCGGACGTGGGCGCCGGGATCGCGGCGCAGGTTCATGTAGTTCTCGACGCCCAGGAACTTGGCGTAGGTAACGAAGGTCACGTGACGCTCGGGGTCTGACCAGATCTCCGGATTCTCCGGCACGCCGATGTTGTAGGGCTGGTCGTCGGTGAAGCGCGGGCCGCTGTGGCAGGCGGCGCAGCCGGCCTTGCCTTTAAACAGCTCGAAGCCGCGCTGCGCTTCGAGCGACATCTCGCCGGTGTCGAAGGGCGCGCCCCGGGAGGTCAGGGTCTTGAGGTACGCCGGAATCGCGTTGCGGGCGCCGCCGTTGCTGGGCTCGCCCAGGCCCGCGGCCGCGAACATCTCGACGTAGACCGGGTCCTGCTTCAGGCGCTCCTGCATCAGCCTCATGTCCATGTTCATGAGGTAGGTCTCGGTGATCATCTCGCGGGTCACGTCGTTTAGGTTCGTGCCGAGGCGCCCGTCGTGCATCCAGGCGGCGCGGTGGGCGCTGTTGATCACGGTCGGGACGTTGCGGAAATGCAGCGAGCCGGGATAGGCGTCGGATAGCGCCTGGCCGTCGCTGAAGCCGTTCTCGGGCTGATGGCAGGAGGCGCAGGCCAGGGACGTGTCGCCCGAGAGCCGGGGGTCGAAGAACAGCCGCTTGCCGAGCGCGGCCATTTCCGGCTTGGCGTCGATCGCCGGGACGGCCCCGAACTCCTGCGCGCCTGCAGGAATTGCCGTCGCGGCCGCGAACAGAATCGTTGCGGTGAGAACGCGAAAACCCATGGGAAGACCTCTCCGTAAACACGGGCAGGCCCCAAAATCTTACGTGCGTGTTATGTCACGCATCTGACAGTCCGATGGATCGCCTACCCTTGACTGTCTTGGGGGCGAGGCTAATTGGCCAAGCGACAAGGCGCATTGACCTCAATCATTCGAGTGAGCACCGATCAAGTCCGGCTGACGGTCCTTACTGTTGATCCAGATCAAGGTCGGACGATGGCAGACGTTTATTGTGCATTGCACAATAGACGGCGAGGAAGCCATGTTGGAGCCCGGCCAGGCATCGGAAGGCGAGATCGGGAGGCGCTGCGGCGGGGAGGCTGACTGCGATCCCTGTCCGTTGCGGGCGATTGTCTTGGGACCGATGCGCGATGCGCAGGCGCTGCAGCGCTTGGACCAGCAGACCTCGATCCAGAGCTACGAGCGCGACGCCTTGGTCGTCGCGAGCGGGGCGCGACAGCGTGAGCTCTCGGTCGTCGCCCGTGGCGTGCTTCGCCTGACCCGGAGCTTCGCCGACGGGCGCCGGCAGATCACCGATTTCCTCTATCCGGGGGACCTCGTCTGCCATGGCGACGCCCAGGCCGTGATGTCGGCCGACGTCGAGGCGGTCGTGCCGAGCCTGCTGTGCAGCTTGAGCGCCCCCGCCCTGGAGCAGGCCAGGGGCGACGATCCGACGATCGACCAGCGCCTGCTGGCCGTCCTGCAAGACCGCCTGGAGCGGGCCCAGTCGCACATCTCTACGCTGGGGATTCGCGGCCCTCTCGGCCGCTTGGCCGCCTTTCTGCTCGATATGGACCGGCGCTGCTCGAGCGACCGCGAACCGGACGACGCGATGCCGATTCCCATGCGGCGCGGCGAGATCGCCGATTATCTGGGACTTCAGACGGAGACGGTCAGCCGTGCGTTCAGTAAGCTGGTCGCCCTGGACACCATCGCCTTGCCGCGCCCGACGGCCGTGGTGCTGTTGCGGCGGAACGTGCTGCAGGGCCTGACTGACGGCCTCACGGTGTCCGAGGTCCGGCAGCCTTCACGGTCCGTCCCCAGCGAGGAGCCGTGCCGGGCAGCCTGACGTCTGGCACCGGACGGGGCCTTTCCTCTCGCCCTCAGAGCCTCGGCGGCCGCTCGTCGCGGGCGGCCAGAATCGCCGTAATGAGATCGGCCGGCACGATATCGACGGGCGGCTTCTCCGGCTCTGCAGCCGCGGCGCGTGCTAGGGCGATGCTGCGCCGATAGGCCGCGATGTATTTGCGGCAGTCGCGGCAGACCAGAAGATGTAGCTCGAAGGCCATCCTCTGGCCCATCGGCAAAGTGCCGTCAATGTAGTCGAGAATGAAATCCTCGATCTCGCGGCAGCGCACCATCAGCGGCAGCCGGACCATGGCATCGCGGAACGGGCGCCGCGTCGCTCTTTGTCCGCTCATAGGCCGCCCTCCAGCCACAAGGGCTCCAGCAGCTTCTTGAGCGCCGCCCTGGCGCGGTGCAGGCGGGTCTTGATCACACCCACGTTGGTCTCGAGCATCTCGGCCACCTCGGCCGTGTCGTAGCCTTCGATGTCTCGGAGAACCAGGACGATACGGTAGCTCTCGGGCAGCCGCTCGATCGACTCGCGCACCAGCTTCTTGGTCTCCCGCTTTTCCAGGCTCTTCTCGACCGGTTCCTCGAAGCGCCAGCTCGGCTCGATGCGGCAGCCGTTGGCGTCGAAGTCCGGCATCAGGTCGTCGATCGAAGCCTCGCCGCGACGCTTGCGCTTGCGCAAATGGCCGAGCGCCGTGTTGACGACGATGCGGTGCAGCCAAGTCCGGATCGACGAGCGACCCTCGAAGCTGTCGAGCTTGGTAATGGCGCGGATAAAGGCCTCTTGCACGCAATCGCGCGCGTCCTCCTCGTTGGCGAGCAGGCGCCGGGCCACGGCCAGCATGGGGCCGATATGGTCGCGGACCAGCGCCTCCTGGCGCGCCAATTCCGCGGAGTCCGGGGCGCCTTCCTGCGCCGTCGAGGCCGGCCGATCCATCGGCCCAGCCTAGCCCCCCGCCCTGAGCGTGAAAACCGCTAAGCGGAACGTTCCCTTCCATCGCTAACTTGGCGTAA
>JAKSDN010001024.1 GCA_022360075.1 Kiloniellales bacterium
CGCGCCTTGACCGTGCGCGAGGTCAACGACCTTCTCTACTTCGACAAGGAGAACCTGAAGGAGACCGCCAAGGCCCTGGACATTCCGGCGCTTTCGCACGGCTGGAAAGGCTCGTTCGAAGAGCGCTTGGCCAAGGCGGAGACACCTGTCGGGGGCCGCGAGGGCTATCGCAACTTCGTCGTGGAGAGAAGAGAGCGTGAAAGCGAGACCGTCACCTCCTTCTATCTGGTACCCGAGGATGGCGCGGCGCTACCCGCCTTTCTGCCAGGCCAGTTCCTCACCTTCGAGCTGACGATCCCGGGCCAGCCGAAACCTCTGCTCCGCACCTATTCGCTCTCCGACAGCCCCAAACCCGAATACTATCGCGTGAGCATCAAGAGGGAGGCCGCGCCCGCGGACCGACCGGACCTGAAGCCCGGATTGTCGTCGACCTATTTCCATGACCAAGTTGACGTCGGCGCAAAACTCCGCGTCGGGGCGCCACGCGGCAAGTTTCATCTCGATCCGGACGGCGAAAGGCCCGTCGTCCTGCTGAGCGCCGGCGTCGGCCTCACCCCGATGATCAGCATGATGAACGCCATCGTCGAAAGCGGCACTGGGCGATCGGTCTGGTTCATTCACGGCGCCCGCAACGGTCGCGTCCACGCCATGGGCGCGCAAGTCCGCCGGATGGTCGCGGCCAACAGGAACGTCAGCGCCCACATCTGCTACAGCCAACCCGAGGCGGCGGATATCGAGGGCCGCGACTACGACAGCCGGGGTCATGTCGACATCGCACTGTTGAAGCGGGTGCTTCCCTTCGACGACTACGAGTTCTTCCTCTGCGGGCCGACGCCCTTCATAAGGTCGCTGTACTGCGACCTGCTAGCCCTCGATGTCTCGGAAAAACGCATCCACTACGAGTTCTTCGGCCCTGCCTCGATTCTAAAGGAAGACGCCAAGCCCATCGGCCCGGCGACAGTTCCGAGCGCGGAAACGGAGCTTTCCGGAGGGATCGAGGTAACCTTCGCGCGCTCAGGCGTGACCGCCGCTTGGGATCAAGCTTGTGAGTCCATCCTGGACCTCGCCGAACGGCAAGGCCTGAGCCCGGACTACAGTTGCCGATCGGGCATTTGCCACACCTGTATGTGCGCCTTGGTCGAGGGCGAAGTCGAGTACCTGGAGGATCCTCTGGACGAACCGGAGCCAGGCTGCGTGCTGATCTGCTGTTCGAGGCCAAAGACCAACCTGGTGATCGAGGTGTGAGGTCCGGTCCCGCGATACTCGCGTTAGTCACCACCGCCTTTTAAGCCCTCGCCCGATCTAGATCTTGTTTGCGGACGAGACCGGTCGTCAGTCCATCAAAAATCAACTTTGCCAAGTATTCCCGCCAATCCGCGCGACAGAGTCGGCTTACGGTGAAACGCGCCGGATCGTGACTCTGCCGACGGGGACGAGGCCGGTCTCGGTCAGGAAATGGGGGCTCGATACCAAGCGTACCGATTGGCGGGGCTGGATGTCTTCGTTCTCGGCC
>JAKSDN010000273.1 GCA_022360075.1 Kiloniellales bacterium
CTGCGAGGCGGCCGAGGAGACCTGGTCGACGACGCCGCTGACGCTGGCCTCGAAGCTGTTGGCCAACTGGACCATCTCCTCGCGCTTCCGCTTCGCGGCTTCTCGTTCCTGCTCTTCCTGAGCCTGCTGCAGGCGCTCCATCTCCAGGGCGTTGTCCTTGAAGACCTGCACGGCCTGGGCCATCCGGCCGATCTCGTCGTTACGCTCGGTGCCGAAGATCTCGACGCTGAGGTCGCGGTCGGCGAGGCGTCCCATGGCCTCCGTCATGCGTGTGATCGGCTTGGAGATCATGCGTCCGATGAAAAAGGCTGCGATCACGCCAAAGGCCACGCTGATCACGGAGAGAACCAAGCCGGTGGTGACTGCCTGGCTGATTTCCGCTGCCGCGCGGGGGCCGAGCTCGTCCTGCTCCTGTTTGAACGAGAGCTTGATGTCCTCGACGGACGACGCGATCTCCGGCCCGATGCGGTCGAGCGTGCCCTTGATCAGGCCATTTCGCGTCCGAATGGTCTTGGCAGTATCTGCGAAAGCGGCGCTATAGACCTTCTGGTGCTCTTGGACCTCGCTGACCAATCTCCTGCGGGTTGGGTTCTGCAGGTGCTTCAACAGCTCAGCCGTCGCCTCGGCCATCAGGGCGAACTCCTTCTCTGACCGCTCGAAAAACGCGTCGTCGTTCTGAAGGAGGAACTTCTGGACGTAGAACCGCGCCAGAAGCAGGTGTTTCTGGACGACGCCCGCGTGATAGGCCGCCTCGGCGTCGCTGTCGCTGAACGCGCTCTCCATGACCTGGGAAAGCCCCTTCTCCATGGCCGGTCCGTGCTGGTCCAACACGCCTTCGACGATCTCGTTCCGCTTCGCCTGCAGCGCCGTGACCTTATGGAACGCGGTTTCGTACTCGTTCGCTCTCTCGCCGATCGATTCGAGCTGCTCCAGCCGTTCGGGATTGGTGATGAGCCCGCGGGCCTCCTCGACGAATTGATGCACCTTGGCGATGCGCTCCTTGACCCCCTCGACCGACTGCTGCGTCGCGGAGATGACGAAGTTCTTCACCTCGAGCCTGGTCATCAGCATGTTGGCCTGCACGCGTCCGACGATGTTCGTGCTGCGGGCGATCGAGCGATAGCTCTGGAAGTTCTCGTTCGAGCCTTCAAGGCTGAAGGTCGCCACCACGCTGATCACGATCAGCAGCGCCACAATCACGCCGAAGCCAGCGTAGATCTTGCTCGAGACTTTCATGCTCCCGAGCAGGTTTTGGAGCCGGGTGTTCGTCCGTCCAACATCTTGCGGAGCTTTGGCGCCGCTTTCCGTAGCCACCGAAGTCTCGCCCGTCGATGCCGAATCTACCTTTGCATTGCCACTCATTTAGTTCTCCCTCGGAGTATCCGGGGCCACCGAGATCAGGCGTCGGTGCGACGACCGGAGCGTCGGACTCCCAATGGCACCCAGCTCAGGTTGATGGGATTTGTGCAAAGCAGGCGAGGCAAGCTGCGTTGCTCCCCTTGACGGCGCTCTCCACCGCCGTCCGCTCTCACGCTTCTTGATGGGAAGTGCTGACGCACAAGCGCGTTCTATACAAATCCCTGGACATGAACTTCCGGGACGTTATTTCATTCGCGAGTTATCAGAGTGTTAAAATCATAGTAATCATCCAATTTTTTCATCAGTTCTATTATGTAGGACAAGCGTGAATATTAATATGAGCGGATCGCTCGGTTGGATAGCAGGGTGAGGTCCGTGATCGAAAGTGGTCGTTTCGGAAAGGGAGCTCGGAGAAGAAGCCCCGCTTAAAAGCCATAATCGGACATTGTCATCACATGCGCCTCGCGCCCGCGCATCGGCGATGCTAACCCTGGTCGATGTTCGAATGATCTGCTTGGCGTTTGGCCCGGTTGCTGCGTATTCCGACGTCGGCGGCGGCGAGCGAGGTCCAGCCATCCGATCTGAAGGAAGCTGCATGTCCCAGAACCAGAAAGCCCAAGACTTCGCCGCCCTGCACAAGCCGGGCGATCCGTTGGTGCTCTACAACATCTGGGACGCCGGGAGCGCCAAGGCCGTGGCCGAGGCGGGGGCGAAGGCGGTGGCGACGGGGAGCTGGTCGGTCGCGGCCGCCCAGGGCTACGGCGACGGTGAGGCAATCCCGTTGGACTTCCTGCTGCCGATCCTCGCCCGCATCGTCGCGGCGGTGGAGGTGCCCGTTTCGCTGGACTTCGAGGGCGCCTATGCCGAGGCGCCGGCGGAGGTCGCGGCGAACGTCGCCCGCGTGATCGAGGCCGGCGCGGTCGGCATCAACTTCGAGGACCAGGTCGTCGGTGGGACGGGCCTTCATGCGATGGAGAGACAGGCCGCGCGGATCGGCGCGGCGCGCGAGGCCGCTTCGGCGGCCGAGGTGCCGCTCTTCATCAACGCCCGGACGGATCTCTTCCTGAAGGAGACGGACCGCGGCAAGCACGGCGATCTGATGGCGGACGCGGAGGCGCGGGCCAGGGCCTATGCCGAGGCCGGCGCCAGCGGCTTCTTCGTGCCGGGGCTCGTCGATCCGGGTCTCATCGGCGCGATCTGCACGGCGACCAGCCTGCCGGTCAATGTCTTGATGATGCCGGGCGCCCCGTCTAGCGAGGTCTTGGCGTCGCTCGGCGTCGCGCGGATCAGCCACGGCCCGTTCCCCTATCGCGAGGCGATGGCCGCGCTCACCGATCGGGCCCGGGAGATTCTCGGGGGCGGGTGACGGGCGGGGCCTTGGGGCACTGGACGTGGGTCTCGTACGCCACACCTATAGGCCTGCGCTGGATTTCCATACCCTGTTTGCCATTGTGCGTCCTTCGAGACGCCCGCTAACGCGGGCTCCTCAGGATGTGGACTCTTCTTCGTGCCACAAAAATCCTACCTCATGCTGAGGAGCGTCCATTGGGACGCGTCTCGAAGCACGCACGACGGTCATGCAGCCGCGGCCAACCTCCCCTCAACGGCCCCAGCGCAGCGCGGCCGTCTGGACGGGCTTGTCCCAGTGCGCCTTCATCTCCGCGTCGAGCAGCGTGATCGTGATCGAGCAGCCGGCCATCTCCAGCGAGGTGACGTAGTTGCCGACGAGCGAGCGCGAAACCGCC
>JAKSDN010000611.1 GCA_022360075.1 Kiloniellales bacterium
GATAGCGCAGGGTGAAGTGGATGCCGAAGTCGACGCTGAGGCCGATGAAGAGAACCGCGAAGGCCACCGAGATGATGTTGAGCTCGCCTATCGCCACCGTCGCGAATCCGGCCGTCCATATCAATCCGATCACCAGTGTCACGAGCGAGGCGACGACGAGGCGGAACGAGCGCAGGCCGAGAAACAGCAGAACGATGACCAGGCAGCCCGAGAGAATCCCGACCAGGCGCGTGTCCTTGACGACGCTGCGCAGCTCGTCCTCGAACATGATCGCCGCGCCCAGGACCCGGATGCGCAGACCGGGGCTTTCCTCGAGGCCCAAGGCACGGCTGATCGACCGGATGGCCTCGACCGCCTCGGTCGCCGGCTCGAGCGTATCGAAATCGAGCACGGGTCGAACGACGACGAACTTGCGCCGCTCCGCGATCGAATCCGCCCCTTGCGCCATCGCCTCTTGCCAGGAAAGCTGCGCCGCCTCGCCCGCGGCAACTTTCTCCGCGGTCTCGGCGATCTTGGCGAGGATCGGCCCGAGGCGCGCGAGCGCTTCCTCGCCGCCCCCCTCGACCGCCAGCTCGAGCACCGCGACCAGCCCGCGCAGCGAAGGATCGTCGCGCAGCATGGCGAGCAGCGGCTGCGCCTCGGCCAAGCCGTCGCTCAGGGCGAGCAGTTCGTCCAGGCTGAGGTAGAGCAGACCGTTTCGGCGAAAGAAGGGATCGCCGTCCGGGTAGAAGACTTCGAGGAAACGGTCCTCGCGAGCAGCCAGCCCGGCCGCCAGGCGCTCTGCGGCCTCATCGGCCATCTCCGGGCTGGGCGCATCGATGATCACCGAGATGTTGTCGACCAGTTGCGGGAAGGCCGCGTCGATTTCGATCTCTTTTTGCCGGTACTGAAGCTCATCGGACATCATCTCGGTCACGTCGGCATTGAGACCGATGTTGTTGCCGACATAGAGCAGGGTAGCGACGCTCGACATAATGGCGAGCAGCAGGACCGGCCAAGCCAGGCGGCGAATGAGCCCGATCCAGCCGCCGATGAACCGACGGCCGAACGCCGTTTCCGAAGGAGTCACGCCCCCTCCGACCTGGATTCCGCGCGCCGCTGTCTGCCCGATCCGGCCGCGGCCAGTCCGCTACGCAAATAGATCGCTACCAAAGACCTGCCATCTCCAGGGCGCCATAAGAACGAGCGGATCGACTGCCGGCCTCGCGCGAACGGCGGGGGCCCCGTGAAGCTCCAAGACAGGCGCTTATAGCGTCGCCCAGGTTGGCTTGACAACGATCGAGCGCCTTTCCACTCTCGCGCGATCATTGGGGGACGGTCGGGGACCGGCAATGCGGGATTCCATCCCTTACGACCAAAGGGCCGCGCGCCTCCTGGTGCGGCCGCTGGCGAAGACCCGGATTACGCCGAACCATATCACCGGACTGACGCTGCTGCTGGCGCTCACCGCCGCGGGGCTTTTCGCCACGGGTGAGGCCCATCACGCCAATTGGGCGGCCGGCCTGTTCGTGCTGGCGCGCTTTCTGGACCATTTCGATGGCGAGCTCGCGCGCCTCACGGGACGCACTTCGCGCTTCGGCTACTATTTCGACTACGTCACAGGATCGATCAGCTATGCGACCGTCTATATCGGCATTGGCTTGGGCCTTGCCGCCGGAGCGAACGAGCAATGGCCGCTTCTCCTCGGACTGATCGCCGGCGGGGCTGCCTTCGCCACCATGTTCCTCGAACTCCAGATCGACCGCGCCAGGAAGTTGGGCGAGAACGAGGCGGTGCGCCATCCCGGCGGCGGCGGCTTCGAGCTGGAGGACGGCATCTACCTGCTGGCGCCAGCCACTTGGCTCGGCCTGCTGAGCCCATTCTTCGTTCTCGCCGCGATTGGCGCCGTCTGCTACCTCCTCGCCACGGCCTGGAGCCTGGCGCAAGCGCGAAAGCTCTCCTAGCGCGTTGTCAGAACGCGACGAATCGTCTTATTCCTGTGTCAAGAAGTCCGCGAAGGGGGCCTGCGCGCCGCTGTCGATCCGGATCGGCGGCCGACTGTAGCCTTTAGGCTCTTTCGCGCTCGCGCGCCTTGAGACGCAGTCGGATGAACATGAAAACAGCGAACAGAGGCGCGCCGAGGGCCGCCGCGACGAGAACCTCGTCCGACCAGCCCAGCCATACGGCGATGGGCAATGCGATGATGGCGTCGTCCGGGTCGAACCCGAAGAAGCTCGGCAGCTCGGCGGCGCGGGCACCCCGCCCCTGCTCCTCGAGGATCACGAGGTAGAGGATCAAGCTGATTGCCGTGCCGGCGACAACGCCCAGAAGAATGGCCCAGAGACCGAAGCTGGCGCCGACTTGGCCGATCCCCAGTCCGACAAAGGCGAGGGCGTTGCACAGCGAATCGGTGATCAGATCGTACTTGTGCCCCCAGGCACTGTGCTTGCCGCTGAGCCGGGCAAGCTCGCCGTCGGCACGGTCCAGAACCATCGAGAACACGAAAATGCCGCCGCCGACCGCCTGCCAGGCCGCGCTGCCCTCCGCGAAGGCGGCCGCGGCCATCACACCGGTCAGCAGGCGCAGGGTCGTGATGTGGTTGGGCGACACGCGGCTGTCGACAAGCGGACGGACCCCGACGCGGGCGACCCGATGGATCCAGGTATCGTGACTCATTCTTGCCGGAAGCCGTCCATAGCCAGCATGTCGAGGCCCAATAATGTATAAAGGGACGATCTGGTGGGAGAAGCTATCCCAATCCACAGGACGTCGAAAGACCCGGCAAGGAAATGGAGAAGGTCTAGTCCGGCCGAGCGAACCGGTCGGATAACGAGCGTTGGCGTGTATGATGCGCCTGTGCTTCACTTGCGACTCGTCCCCGACGTGCCGTGCGCGAGGGCTGGGGAACCCTCGATGACGGCCACGGCGTCGGGAGCGGAGACGGCTGCGCTCGTGCTGGCTCCCTGACCAGGCTTGCGCGCAATCTCTAAGGCACGATCGAGGATGGCGAACGACTCCAACGACTCCGAGAAAAAGAAGGCCACGGTCGAGAACCCCTCGAATCCGACAGAATCGAAACCTGTCGAGCCAGAGAGCTCATCGTCGGTCGCCGCCCAGGACAAGCCGGCCAAGGCGGGCGATCCCGCCTCTGGTAAGCCCAAAAGCGGACGCAAAGGCGGCAAGCCGGCGCGGCGGCGCCTGGTCAGCGGCCGGGTTCAATCCAAAAAGGGCAAGAAGACGCCGGCGCCGCGCAAGCCGAGCGGGCGGTCGGAGGAAAAGCCCGAGGC
>JAKSDN010000261.1 GCA_022360075.1 Kiloniellales bacterium
AACCGCGATCTCTAGTCGGCTAGACTGCGGTCAAGAATCAACCCGACGACGTGATAGTTGCGGCTGAACCGCGATCTCTAGTCGGCTAGACTTCGCCCCGGCTCCAGAAAAGATGTCCGACAGTTGCGGCTGAACCGCGATCTCTAGTCGGCTAGACTGGCGCGGATGTTCGGGATGACGGTAGATTGGTTGCGGCTGAACCGCGATCTCTAGTCGGCTAGACTCGAGCCGCTTTCCAGTTTGACAAGCAGAGCGTTGCGGCTGAACCGCGATCTCTAGTCGGCTAGACTGGGTCTTGAACCAAGGCGTTGATTCCAGCGCCTTTCTTTTTGCCCGAGTGGTCCGAGAAATCCCGGCATCGGGCTCAAAACAGGGCCAGTTGGCCCGGATTTTCGGGCTTGGGGCCGCGGGCGCCGCCGGTGAAGCAGATCATGTTGGCGTACTGCTTGTCGGTGAAGGTGAGCACGTTGACGCGGCCTGCCGGCGGCAGGTTGTCCTGAATCTCCTTGGCGTGGCGCTCCACCTGCTCCTTGCCACTGCACCAGCGCAAGTAGACCGAAAACTGCGACATCTCGAATCCGTGGTCCAGCAGGAAATGCCGAAAGCGCGTCGCGGCTTTGCGCTCGGCCTCGGTCAGGACGGGCAGGTCGAACATCACCATCATCCACATGATACGGTATCCGCTCAGCGTACGAAACATGGGAGCCGCTCAGGTCTGTGCGGACCAGCCGCCGCCGGAGAGCTCCAGCGGCAGCGGCGTCGCCGGCAGGACGAGCGTCGCCTTGCCGGCCTCGAAGGAGGCGCCGAGCGAAGCGGCCAGGCGCAGGACGCAGGTCTGCAGCGGCGTGGTCCCGACCTCGCTCTGCATGTCCAGATTCAGCAGGTCGGCCAGCACGGCCTTCGCTTCCTTCGAGACCTCCGTCGTGCCCTCGTCGAGCAGGCGCACCACCGCGAGGTCGACGAAGGGCCGGAAGGGCTCCATCACGTCGTCGACCAGGCACAGCGGGTTGTACTGGTTGGCGTGGTGAATGCCGACAGAGGGATGCAGGCCGGCCGCCATGACCGCCCGGGCCGCGGCCGAGCGCAAAACCGCGTAGCCGTAGTTGAGCAGGGCGTTGGCGCCCGCGCCGTCAGGATCGCGGCGGAAGCCCTCGCCCATCAGCAGCTTCCAATAGCGCCGCGCGGCCTGGGCCTCGACGTTGTCGGGATCGCCCGAGCGGACCGACTCGGCGAGCTTGTCGAAGGCGCCAGCGGGCTGGCCGCGCCGCGCGAGCACCGCGCCCTGGAACCTGACCTTGGCGGAGACGAGCTGCTGCCAGAGGCGCTTTTGCAGCGGCTTGGTCGCCTCGAGCTGGGCGCGGGTGCGCGCCGTCTGCCGGTGGTGGCCTTCGACCGGATAGAGCAGGGAAACCGGCTGGTGGTTCGGCCCGCAGAAGACGACCGGCACGCCGCGCTTGGCGAGCGCCACGACCAGGTTGTTGGAGTAAGTCAGGCCGTGGGCGTTGAGGATCAGGGCGCCGATGTCGTCGAGCGCGACACGGCCGACCTCCGCGCCCTTCTCGCTCACCGTCAGGAAGCCGCGCGAGACCGCGACATGGCGCCCGTCCTGGGCGATCTCGACCGTGCGCGCCAGCATCTAGCGGCTCCACACGCGCCCCAGCACGTCGACTCGCACCGGCCGCGCCTTCAGGGCCTGGAGCCGGCTGTAGGAATAGAGCTTCCAGCGGAAGGGATCGAGGTGGTCGGGCGCGTCGTGGCGCTTCTGGAAGTCGCCGGCCTCGTGCGCCTCGACCAGGTAGAGTCGGTTGCCCTTGGCGTGAAGCCGGACCACCCGCAGGATGACCTCGGCGCCGTCGATCTCGGCCTTCAGCAGGTCGCCGTTGTGCACCGTCATGACGTGCTCGGCATCGGGATATGTCCGGCGCCAGCCGGGCAGATAGCCCTTCTGGTTGGCCTGGAAGACGGTCACCGCCTCGCCTTCCCACTTGTCGCTGCCGGGGCGCCGGAAGATCTCGATGCGGTGGTTGTCGCCCGGGATATAGGCCTTGTAGACCGTACCGCCGCAGTCCGCGATGCCGATCACATCGGCCTGGCGCTTGAGCAGGCGCACGCGCCGGATGCCGCTCGCCGCCGCGTACTGGGCCAGCGCCTCCTTGTGGGCGATGCCCTCCACCGCCTTGCGGGCCAAGTAGTCCTGGACCTGCGTGCGCAAGGTCTTGTCGCGGATACGCGCGATCTCGTTCGCGCCCAGGCCGGCCAGCGGCTTGCGGTAGACCAGGTTGTAGTTTTCCTCGGCGGCGGGATCGACGACCAAGCCGTAAGCGGTCTCCTCGTGGAGCTTGCCAGCTTCGCCGTGGTCGGGCCGATGCGAGACCACGAGGCCGCGCAGGGCCTCGCGCAGGTCGTCGCGGAAACCGTCCCAGGGCGGCTCGATGGTCAGACCTTTCAGGCCCTCTTCCAACTGCGACGCCTCGATCAGCTTGGCAGCGTCGGAGACCCGCTTGAGCGTGGCCCGGCTGGTCACCGCCACCACGGCGGCGTCGATCGTGTGGTGGCGGTGGTCGTCGCGGTTCTTGGCGATCTTCTGAACCTCGTCGTCGCTCAAGCTTTCGAAGTCGAGCGCGCGCACGTTGTCGCCCTCGAGCAATCGATTCAGACCCCACTTGCCGCGCAGCAGGGCGGTCAGACGGCCCGGCGTGACCCAGATGTGGGCGGGATCGCAGATATAGCCGAGGTACTTGCGGGCGATGCGGGCCAGATAGGCCGTGTCGGTGAGCTGGCGGTCGATGAAGTCCCGCTCGTCGGTCTCGAAACGCTCCATGGCCTCGGCATCGAAGCGCCAGCGCTTGTTGGGCGGCAGGCTCTGCGCGCGGGCATGGATCTCCGGCCAGTCCGCGTCGTTGTGGAAGGCCTCGTATGGCGCGCGCCGCGCCTTGCGCCGGTTGGCCTCGCGGAAGCAAACGGTCTTGTTGGCGGCCGAGTTGTCGAGGCTCTGCGAGAAGGGCAGCAGGTGCTCGACCTCGACCTCGCCGGAGAAAAGCTGGTGGATCGCGATCGGCCGTCCGGTGAACACGCAGCATCGGTTGCCGGCATCGCCCGGGTCGAGCTCCTCCCAGAGCCGCAGGCGCAGCAGGTTGTCGGCCGTGACCGGCTGGCCCAGCGCGCGGAGCTGGGCACGGCGCCGGTCGTTGGCGTCCTGGTTGGCCTTCTGCTCGCGCCTGCGCTTGTCCTTGTCCGACTGCGAGAGCTTCAGGCTGCGGGCGAACTCGATGACGATGGCCTCGGGCGGGCCGTACTTGCGGATCAGCGCGTTGACCAGCAGGCGGATCTGGTTGAGTCCGATGTGCACGGTCGGGTTGGCGATGCGGCCGAACTGCGCGTCCTTGGGATCGCGCGGGTCGCCGCTGTCGCCCATGACGTGCTCGCTCAGCACGGTGCCGTAGTAGGGCAGCAGCGGCAGACGTGCGCGCTGGTACTGGTCGGGCCGCTCGGGGAACAGGCGGGCGAGCGCGTCGAACTCGCCGATGGGCTGGTCCAGGACCTCGCCGGTCTCCTTGTCGATCGCCGACTCGCTCTCCATGCAGGCGACCAGGGCGGCGAGCGCCTTGCGGCCGAAGCGCAGATGGCCCTGGGGCAACGCAGCGCGCGCCGCGTCCTCGGCCTCGGCCGCATTCAAGCCGCAGTCCCCGGCGAGCCAGGCGAGCAGGACGGTCTCGTCCTCCTCGTCCAGGAGTCGCTCGACGATCGCGCTCTGCCGCGCCAGGTCGAAGGCCCGCCAAGCTTTGCCGAAAGCCTTTTTCGCACTGAGCCGCGCGGCCGTCTCGTCGCCCTGGAGCTTGTCGCGCTTGTCGTCCTCCAGGTTGAAGCGTGCCGTGCCGTCCAGGCCGAGGGCCTTGCGGATGTGGCCGAAGTTGCGATCCTTGTGGCGTAGCAGCAGCGCGTAGATTCTGTCGCGCTCGGCGACGGTCAGGAAACGGCTGTGCCCCCGGCCGGTGCCGACCCGCAGGTTGGCCAGCTCCTTCAGGATGCGAAAGCGCTGGGCGATCGGCAGCGCCTTCGGCGCCCGCTCGTCCTCCGGGATCAGGCTGCACTTGCCGGGCGAGACCGGGCGCAGCGGCCGCTGGCGGAAGACGATCACGTCCTTGGGATGCTGCCGGCGC
>JAKSDN010000694.1 GCA_022360075.1 Kiloniellales bacterium
CCATCGCACAGGCCCTTGGGAGACCCCGTCATGCTGAAGTCGCTGTTCACCGACCACCCCGCCTCGGTAGGCGAGAGCTACTTCGAGCACATGGTCGTCGCCACCGGCTTCAGCCTGCGGCTCCTGGCCGGCGGTTTGGCCTGCCTGGTCCACGCGGTCTTGCCTTTCCTCTTCGTGAAGACCGGCAGCGCCCTGATCGGCGAGATGCACGAGCAGATGGTCACCCACCGCCGCCGCAAGCCCCTGCCCAGCGGTGCGCTCGGCGCCGGGCGCGGCTGAAGGCGCCTAGCCCCTACTCCGCCGGCCCACGCCCGGCGCGGGCGAGCTTCGGCATCTCGTCTTCATCGCCGGCGAGCCCGTTGTAAGGCCCCAGGTGCGGCCGGCGGTGCTCGATGGCGAAGACGTGGCTGTAGAGGTTGGCGACCCACTGGCGCCCTTCCTGCGTCCGCTCGAGGAATCGGATCGCGTCGCGCACGTAGGGCTCGACGGCGCTCCAGAAGAAACGCGGATAGGCCTCGAGCAGATCGGCCGGTGAGGCGTAGCCGAGCTCGGCGGCGGTCCCGGTCTCCAGGAACTCGTGGTAGAGGGCATTGAGGTTGCGCAGGTAGAAGGGATCGGCGAGCTGGCCGATCAGATCCGCCGCGCGGACCAGACCGGCCTCGGTGTCGGTCTCGGCGTGGTCGCTGTCGTCGGGCACCGGAAAGCGCGTCAGCTCGATCGCGCAGGCGATACGCTCGGCATCGAACAGGGTCGTCTCGGCGAAGCGCTCGCGCACGAAGAGCTTGCCGCGCTCGATGTGATAGGGCGAGAGAAAGGCGTCGGAGGCGCCGCGCGGCGGCGTCACGCAACGACCCTGCTCGTCGATGACGAAACAGTCATCGGTGTCGCCCCGGCAGATGCCGCGCACATAGCCGATGTCGTGGAACAGCAGGCCGAGGGTGTAGTGCAGCCAGTCCTCGGCCATGACCGGCTCGCTCTGGATCTTGCCGCGCAGGATGTCCTGGCCGACCAGGGTCACCATCATGGTGTGCTGCATGTTGTGGTAGAGCGCATCGCTGCAGGCGATCCGCTCCATGGTCAGGCGCACGCCCGCATCGAGGCAGGTGGCGAACTCCGGATTGTTGTCGCCGAAGTAGTGCCGATAGAGCCCCGAGATGTGCTCGCCCAGCGCCTCGGCCAGGATGGTCGCCTGGTTGATCACGCCTCCCTCCCGACGAATGTCCGCGCCTCTCGTCTGGGACAAGTGTGACCGATTGTGCGCTCTGAGTCTCCGGACAATTCGTGCTAGGGCTGTGGCGCGGCGGAAAGGCCCGGAACCGGGCGGATTCCGGGACCTCTCTGGCCGGGCCGTGCGAGGCCCGGCGAAAGTCGCGGAGCCCCCGTAGCCAGGCGTCAGGCCGTCGCGGCGGCCTTGCGTCTGCCCGACTTGCGTTTCTCGGCCCGAGGCGCGGGCTTCGCCGTGAAGCGCTTGTCCTCGACCAGCTTCAGCAGGTCGAAGGAGCTGATGATGCCGACCACCTGCTTTTCGTGGGTGACCACGACGTGGTGGATGCCGTGCTTGCGCATGACCCGCGCGGCCACGTGAATATCGTTGTAGGCCGGCGCGCAGAACACCCGCCGCGACATGATCCGGCTGGCCGGCGTGCCCGCCTTCAGACTGCCGATCAGATCGCTCGAAGTGACGATGCCGACCGCCTCGCCCTCCGGCCCGAGGATCGGCACGGCATGCAGGCCGTTGTTC
>JAKSDN010000931.1 GCA_022360075.1 Kiloniellales bacterium
GGCCCACGCGCCCTCGCCGAACACGGCGCGGCTGCGCGACGCCGTCGTACGCGGGGCCGAGAGCATCGAGAGCGACGGCGTGGAGGTGCGCTGCTCGGCGCCCCTCGAGACGGACGCCGATGCCGTGCTGGCGGCGCAAGCGGTCATTCTCGGGACCACCGAGACTCTCGGCTACATGAGCGGCGCCCTGAAGGATTTCTTCGACCGCATCTACTATCCCTGTTTGGAGCACACGCAAGGCCTGCCCTACGCGCTCTACATCCGCGCCGGTCACGACGGCACGGGCACCCGGCGCGGCGTCGAGACCATCGTCACGGGCCTGCGCTGGCGCGCGGTGCGAGAGCCGCTAATCTGCCGCGGCGAATTCAAAGAAGACTTCGTCGGCGATTGCGAGGAGCTCGGCGCGTTGCTGGTCGCCGGATTGGATGCAGGCGTCTTCTGACGACGCCGGTCCGAGTTCGGTCAAAGATACCGGTTGACCCGAAAAACTCCTGATCAGTTCTCTTAAAACTGGTATTCCGAGGTTCTCGCCGGGTGACTCGATCATTCGGTCAAGGAACCGGCTGCCAGAAACAGGGGACGAGCCTCTCATGTGCCCATCGCATTTTCCGGCGATCGCCGCCGCTGCCGTGGTCATCCTGACCACGACGCTTCCCAATCCTGCCGTCGCGGAGCCGATGGTATTGGTCCACCGTGAAAGCGACCGCGTGACCATCGGATGCCCGCCGTACGACGACAACCCGGCCCTGATCGTCCAGCCTAAGGACACGGGCAAGGTCAGGGTCCTGATCGACGCCTTTGGCATGAGCGCCCTCACCAAGGCCGCAACGGTCGAGTACGAAGCGAAGAACTACCGCGGCGGCCAGTTGAAGCCGTCGCAGGTTCGCATCGTGATCCGCGGCCGCTTGACCGGGGCCGCCAAGGCCCTTTGCGACTACCTGAATACGATCTACTAAGGCTCACGCGACCTCGATCACCATGCCGTCGTAACCCGGCTCCACGCCCGGCGGGCAGCGCTCCTTGTAGGCCTCGTAGTCGACATCCTGGTTCATGTGGGTCAACACCGCCCTCGCGGGCTTGACTCGCTCGATCCATTCCAGCGTCTGGGCGTAGTGCGAATGGGTCGGATGGGGCCGCTCGCGCAAGCAGTCGACGATCCACACCCGGATGCCGGCGAGCGCCTCGAAGGCTTGTTCGTCGAGGCTCACGACATCCGTCGAATAGGCCACGTCGCCGAAGCGAAAGCCGAGCGTGGTCTCGGGTCCGTGGCCCTGGACGAAGGGCACGACGCGGGTGTCGCCGATATCGAAGGCGCCATCGATGGGCCGGTCTTCGAGCAGGGCCGGATAAAGATCGTTCGGATCCTGCCTCGAGGTGAAGGCATAGTCGAAGCGCTGGGTCAGCAGGGCGCGGGTGCGCGCGTCCATGTAGGTCGGGATCGGCGCGCGCTGGCGGCGCACCAGGCTGCGCAGGTCGTCGATGCCGTGGCAGTGATCGGCGTGGGCGTGGGTGATCAGCAGCGCGTCGATCCGCTCGACCGCAGCGTCGATCAGCTGGTCGCGCAAGTCCGGCGTGGCGTCGACCAAAATCGTCGTGTCCTCGGTCTCGACCAGGATGGACACGCGCCGCCGCCGGTTGCGGGGGTTGCTCGGATCGCAGGCGCCCCAGTTGCCGCCGGGCGTGCCGTCGGCGAAGGGCACCCCGCCGGAACCCCCGCACCCGAGAATGGTCACCTTCATGATGCGGCGGGCTTGGTCCGGGCGAAGAGCCGGTGGAAGTTCTCGGTCGTGGCCGCGGCCAGCGCCTCGGGCGCGAGGCCCTTGATCTCGGCGACCTTGGCCGCGGTGTGGACCACGTTGGCCGGCTCGTTGCGCTTGCCGCGCAGCGGCACCGGCGACAGGTAGGGCGCATCGGTCTCGACCAGCAGCCGCTCCAGCGGCACGGCCGCCACGGCCTCGCGGATCGCCTCGGCCTTCTTGAAGGTGACGATGCCGGCGACCGAGATGGACAGGCCGATATCGAGCGCCGCCTCGGCCAGCGCCCGGTCCGAGGAGAAGCAGTGGATCACCCCGGAAAATTCGCCGGCCGCCATCTCCTCGCGCAGGATGCCGATGGTGTCCTCTTCGGCGTCGCGGGTGTGGACGATGACCGGCAGGCCGGTCTGCCGGGCCGCGGCGATGTGCGCCCGGAAGCTCGCCTGCTGGGCCTGGCGCGGGCTGTGCTCATAGTAGTAGTCGAGCCCGGTCTCGCCGATGCCGACCACCTTGCCGTGCTTGGCCAGACCGACCAGCCGGTCGGGCTTCTCCTGTCCCTCCTCGGCCGCCTCATGAGGGTGCACCCCGACCGAGCACCAGACGTCGTCGTGCCTCTCGGCGATGGCCAGAACCTCGGGGAAGCCGCTGAGCGTCGTCGAGATGGTCAGCATGCCCGCGAGGCCGGCCGCGCGGGCGCGCTCGACCACCGGCTCGATGTCGCCGTCGCGCGCCAGATAGTCGAGGTGGCAATGGGAGTCGACCAGCACGGCTCAGGAGGCCTCCGCCTCGGCTTCCTCGACGTAACGCGGGAAGACGCCCTCGGGCTTCGGCAAGTCCCTGCCCGGCTCCAGGGAGTCCTCCAGCGCAGAGAAGTCCCGGCCCTCGCCCGGCACTCCGAGCTGGTCGAGGATCTTGCCGGTCGCGCCGGGCATCACCGGCTGGGTGACGATCGCCAGGTGGCGGATCACTTCGGCCAGGACATAGAGCACTGTCGCCATGCGCACCGGATCGCTCTTCTTGAGCGCCCAGGGCGCCTGCTCGTCGACATAGCGGTTTGCGGCGCCGACCACCTCCCAGGTGCGGATCAGAGCCGCGTGGAACTGCTGGCGGCTGTAATCCTCGCGCAGGCCCGCGAGCAGCCCCTGGGCCGCGCCGACCAGCTCGAGGTCGGCCACCGCCAGCGGGCCGGGCTCCGGCACCTGGGCGCCGCAGTTCTTGTTGACCATCGAGAGCACGCGCTGGGCCAGGTTGCCGAAGTCGTTGGCCAGGTCGTTGTTGATCCGGCCGACCATGGCCTTGTGCGAGAAGTCGCCGTCGTTGCCGAAGGGCACCTCGCGCAACAGGAAGTAGCGGACCTGGTCGAGGCCGTAGCGCCGGACGATCTCGAAGGGGTCGATGACGTTGCCCAGGGACTTGGAAATCTTCTGGCCC
>JAKSDN010001159.1 GCA_022360075.1 Kiloniellales bacterium
CCGGGGCTCTACGAGGAGAACGTCGTCATCGACCGGCGGGCGAACATCACGATTTCCGGCTGCGGCCGGCGCAGCCGCGTGGTCTCGGCAGAGCCCGAGGAAGGCGACGCGGCGCCCGTATTCCACATTCGTAACTCTCAGCGCATCCGGATCGAAGGCCTTGCCGTCGAGGCGCACGAGACCGGCATCGGTATCCTGATCGAGACCGAGGCACCGCCGCCGCGCGAGGTCCGGCGCTTCCAGCCTGCCCGCGAGGTGGTCCTAACCAATCTGTTCCTGGAGGCCGCGACGCGCAGCGCCGTCGAGGTTCGTTTCGTTGCCGAGGTGGCCATCGCCGACTGTCACTTCGAGATGCACGATCGCCCGACGGTCTGGCCGGCTCTGTTCTTCCTCGGCGAGGACGGCCTGATCGCCCGCAACGTGATTCGGGTGCGGCCGCGGGACACCAGCGGTCCCTTGTCGGAGGAAACGCCGATCCGCGCCGGCGCCGGCCTGGGCGGGATTCAGCTCGGCGGCAGCTCGGAGCGCGTGCGTCTGATCGACAATCTGATCC
Source organism: Kiloniellales bacterium (assembly GCA_022360075.1). Next base: position 554 of record JAKSDN010001159.1, read on the forward strand.
AAGGCGGCAACGGCAACGGGATCACGCTGGGCAGCTTGGAGACCATCGACGCCAATGGGCTTGTCCTCATCGCCATCATCGGCTGGCTGATCAACGCCGACGATCCCTGCTTTCCCTGCCGGCCCGGCGACCTGCGCCTGCCGGACCCGGTGATCGTGAACGGCGACGACGACGGGCGCCGCGACGTCCCGGCCGGGCCTCTCGTCGATATCACGATCGAGAACAATCGCATCCTCGACATGGGTCTGAACGGCATCGGCGTTGCCGGCTTCTTCAATCTGGACGCGGTCGACGAGTTCATCACGGTCGAGCGCCTGTTGATCGCGCGCAACGTGATCCGCCGCTGCCTGCAACGGCCGTTGGCGCCGATCGAGGACGGCATGGTCGACGCCATGGGCTACGGCGGCGTCTCGCTCGCCGACGTCGAGTACCTGGTGCTGCGCGAGAACGTTATCGAGGACAACGGCCCCGACCATCTCCAACCGGTTTGCGGCGTCTTCATTCTGCACGGCGAGGGCGTCGAGATCCGCGACAACCGGATCCTCAACAACGGTGCGAAGACCGGCGAGGAAGCCTCGGGGGCGGCCCAGGGCCGCCGCGGCGGGATCAACATCGTCTACTGCATCGCGCCCACCGTGCCGGTCGTCATCGGCCAGGGCGCCTATCCGCGCCAAGAGGGTACGAACGCCTTGATGATGCAGGGCAACCAGGTGAGCACGAATCTGGGCCGCGCGCTCTCCGTGACCGCGCTGGGGCCGGTGATGGTCCAGGGCAACGCGCTGACCAGCCGGGGTATGGTCCTGAGCCGCGACCGCCTGGACCCGACCTTCCTGGCCTCGACCGTCGCCATCGTCAACATCGGTGTTTCCAACGAGCTCTACGGTCAACTTCTGCTGTTCAGCACCATGAGCGGCGGCAATGTGTCGCTGCAACGGGAGACGACCGCGA
>JAKSDN010000351.1 GCA_022360075.1 Kiloniellales bacterium
AATGGCCCTCGTGTCCACATTGGCGCCGACCGCCTGAGCGAAGCGGCCAAGGGCAAGCTGTGCTGGTGCCAGAGCTCCGGATGTCATGGCATCCGCCGCCGGCCGTGACGACCAAGGAGCAGCCGGTGCAGGCGATTGAACGGACGGCGGCCGGCGGCGGAACTCGGAAACCGTGTGTGCGCGAGCTTCATGTCCCTCGTCGTCAACTCGACCCCCGTTCAGCAACTGCACCACGCGCCGTATATAGCCCATCTCGAGATACGTTTCTCTCACGCGTGAGGTATAGATAGCGCTTGACCAAAGCCCGCCCGATGGCTTGCTGGTCGCCGTCGTCTTCCGGTGAGAGATAGCCAGCGAGAACCAAGTCCTCGACCTCGGCCAGCGGCAGCTCGCACGAGACAACCACCAGTCCAGCACGCCGCCGCTCGTAGCTGCGCCGCTGTCGTATCGCAGCGGGACTACCGGAGAGCGGGCGAGGCATCGGGCATCTCTACCTAATAACCTAGATCCTGCCCTTCCCTGGTAAGACTGAGTCTTAAGAAGGGTCGCATGAGGGAACCCGCTGAAGGTCGCATTTGGAGTACCTTCGGGTGCCGAAGGTCGCATGAGGGAACCCGGACGAGAGACGAAGGTCGCATGAGGGAACCCGCTGAAAGTCGCATTTCGAGAACTTTCGTCTCAGTCATTTTTGTCTCGAGAGGTTCTTGACGATGGTTAGTCGCCAGGCAGTGACGCGCTTTTCTCGAGCCCCATTTCGGTACCGGAAGCCGCCTCGCTCTGCTGCCTCCAATAGCCCGGAGTCCTGCAGTTCCTTGAGCCAGCGAATAGCGCTTGCGCGATGGCAATTCAGCGCGTCCTGTAGTTCGCTTAGGCCGCAGCGAAGGTCGGCGTTGTTGTAGCCGTCGAATTTCGCCCAGATGTGCAGTAGGGCGCAGCGGGCACCAAGTGATAAGGCTTGCCACTTGTCGCCCTGGACAAAGGCGCGATCGACGCGAAGGAAGCCATTTGGTGCTGTCATGGCGCCTCCTCAGCATTGCTCTACGGCGCGCTGTTCATTCAGCACGTCCAGCCAGTCGGTGTCTTCCTTCGGTGGGATCTCGACGGCCACGCTGAGTCCGTCTCGCGATAGCCGCGCGGCCAGGTCGTAGGCAGCTTGCTGTCCAGCAAAGTTGGCGTCGTTGTCCGCGAACACGGTCAATCTGGTCACCGCTTCGGGCACGACGAAGGCCTTGAGTCCGCTGGTCGAGAGTGCGGCCCATGTCGGCAGCCCGAACAGCTCGAGGCAGGCGAGCGCGGTTTCGACTCCCTCTGCAACTCCGAGAGCGGATATGTCGTCATCGTCGACACTCGGTCCGAGACGCACCGCGCCGCCGCGGATCGTCTTCACCGGCGGCATGATGGTTTTGCGGCTCGGTACGTCGGCGACGTAGACCCGCTGAACCGATTGCAGGCTACCATCCGGACCAGTGATTGGTGCGATCACGGCAGGGAAGCGACCAAGAAAATGGCCGTCCTCGAAATGAGGGAGCGCCGGGTGACCGAGCAACGGCGCTGGTGCCTGAATTTCTGCACCACGGCTGCGTAGATAGTCCGCCACGATGTCCGGGCGACGGGCGGCTTGGATTACCGCCTCGATGCGCTGGCGTCTGGACTCGGGCGTGTCGCGAACTTCTCGATGTCGAGAAGTTTCAGGTATTGAAATCTCACTCTCTGAGCCGAGCACGCCATCAACGGCGTCGCACGCCTCCCGGTAACTCCAGCCGTTCTTCTTCTGGACGAGAAGCAGTCCCGGCCCTGGGCCACACTGATTGCAGTAGTAGCTGCCGGTGCCGTCCCGATCGTCGAAGCGGAAGCGATCCTTGCCGCCGCACAGTGGACAGGGGCCGTGACGATTGCGCAGGAAGCTCCGATCGATGCCGAGGCGCGACAGGATCTCAGGCCAGCGGCCACGGGCTGCGTTCACTGTCCTCATGCTGCGCCCTTGCGCTTGGCCATCGCCTTTGCGTAGGCAATCTGTCGCGAACGGACCCATGACAGCACGGCAGGCTCGGCCGGCAGTGGTTCGGGATTGTAGGCTTCAGGCCAGGCCCCAAATTTCTCTCGGTATTTGTGCGCGGCCCATCCCCGCTTATAGCCACGCTCGCCGGCGATCCACAGAAGCTGACGGTAAAACCGCGTGCGCTCCGCGGGACTCGACTGGAGGCGCTGGACACCGCGGGCGCGATCAAAACGGCCAAGCTCGCCGTCAATCACGTCGGGTGCGATCGGCCGGGGGCGTGGCTGCCAGCCGCAGGCGTCGCAGGGCTTGCCCGAGAAGCGCACAGCGTGGCACTCGGGACACGTCACGAGGCGGAGCGCAGAGCCTTTCCGGCGCGCTGCCTGCACCGGATGCTCGGCCCGCCGGTCCGCATCGAGAGTCCACGTCACCGGTTCGTCTATCAGGCCGTGCTCGAACACGGCGCCGGCATGGTCGAGGACCAAGGCATCGGTCTTGCCTGGCGCTGGCCGCAAGACCCGGCCCATCATCTGCCGGTACAACCCCACGTGTTTCGTAGGCCGAGCTAGGATGAGGCACGAGACGTCAGGCTGATCCCAGCCTTCCGTCAAGACCATGCAATTGCAGACCAGCTCGACGTGACCGGCAGACAGGCGCTCGAGGATCGCGTCACGCTCTTCGGCTGGCGTGGATCCGTCCAGATGCTCTGCCCACACTCCGGATCGGCGGAATTCATCGCGAAGGTGAACGGAATGCGCGACGCTGGAGGCGAAGACCACCGTCTTGCGGCGCTCGGCTAGCCGGTGCCAGTGCGAAACGATGTCCCCGACAAGCTGGCTTTGGTCCATACGCTCGGCCAACTGGCGCTCGACATATTCGCCGCGCTCAACGCGGATGCCCTTTAGGTCCGGCCGCGTGGGCGCGTAGACTCGGGTCGGCACCAGGTAGCCCAGCCTCACGAGATCGGCGACCGGCGGGCACTCGACGATTCGGTCAAACACGTTGCCGAGGCCTCGCCCATCGCCCCGGCAAGGGGTCGCAGTCATGCCGAGCAGCAGAGCGTGGGGGTAGCTCTCGATAATCTTCTGGTAGGTCTTGGCCCTGCTGTGATGGCATTCGTCCACGATCACGAGCTCGGCCGGCGGTAGGTCCATGACCACTGAGCGCATGGCCCGGCTCCAAACCGTCTGGACGCTAGCGACCTGGACCGGTGCGCTCGGTCGAGTCGGAAAGCCGGCTAGGATGATGCCGTGGTCGATGCTGAGGCCATGCAGCTTGGCAGACGCCTGCCGGATCAATTCGCGCCGGTGCGCCAAGAAGAGCACTCGCTCGCCGCGCGCGGTGCCCGATCGGATGATGTCGGCGGCGATTACTGTCTTGCCGGCCCCCGTTGGCGCCACCAGGATCAAGCGGCGGTCGCATCCCTCGCTGGCCGCGGCGATCTTGCTCACGACATCGCACTGATAATCGCGCAAAGCCGTCAAGGAGCCGACTCCCGCGCTTCAGCTAGAATCTGCTGAAACAGCTCACGACCGCGAATGTTGCCGTGTATTGCGCGAAGACTGGCGAGGAGTGTCTCCGCCGCGGTTAGCTCGGTTGGCGCCTCAAGGGGGCGCTCACCCACGCTGCACGGCCGTTTCAGTCTTGCGAAGTTGGCGGAGTTGGCATAGAGGTTGTCAGGCATCGTCAGTGTCCATGATGCATCGACAGCAGACAGCAAAAGTATCTTGAGCCCCGACGCCTGACCCGCGCCGGGGCTCTGCTTTCGTGGTCTAGGTGGTCTCCAAAGCGGTCTCAGCGCCTTTGCGCGCCCTCGGATTGGGGGAGATGCTGAAGCCTCGGGGCAGGGCGTCGCGCACTGCGTAGACGACGCTGGCAGGCCAGATTGACTTCGAGCCGATCCGATACGGCTCAGGAAGCTCGCCAGCGGCCACCATGGAATAGAGCTTGGTCCGGCCGCAGCCGAGGATGGCGCAAACCTGCTTTACCGAGAGGCCGGGATCGATCTTCGCGGGGGCGTTCTGGGACATATAAACCTCCAACATCCGGCCAGATGCCGACTTGGCGAACGGCCTTGACTATTAGTGGATGCGGGAGATTAAGGGCGACTATTCTTGCAGCGCAAATGGATTAAAAGTTTTCTCCATATTTTCTAGGGGTTTTGTCCAATTTTGTCCAGCTTGAACATCTAATTATCTCATTGAAATGAAATGCTTAGCTCTTCGTACAAATCGCGCCGTTTTACTCTACGGGTCTTGCTTTCTTCGCTCCCTTTTCCATCGATTTCGTGCGCAAGCGCCTTTATGGCCCGGTCGAGGCTCAGTCCCTTTCGCTTCGCATGCGCGTCGGCCTTCCTAAGAAATGCGTCGTCTGCCGCTCGTAAGTTGGGCCGGCCCGGCTTGCCTACTGAGGCCTTCGGCTTACTGCCTGCGGCCGGCCACAGCGCTTTGATCGCGTCAGCTTGAAAGACGAGGCCGGTGAAGCGTAGCCGGTTGCCGTTCCTCACCACCTCGAGACCAGTCTCGCCGTCCTGGATCTTGACCAGCGCCCACTGCACGGGCTTGATCTTCACGAGCCCGCTCTCACCGTCTGTACCGGCTTCTCTCCAACCAGTTAGCTCGCCAAGCTCGGCCTTTTCGATCAGTTCTTTCGAGGCCTCATCGAATTCGTCACTGGCTTGCCTGGTGGCACGCTTGCCCGAGCTTGCTTTATCTGGATTGTCTAGAATTTGAATCACGCGCCAACCCTCGACTGAGGTAATATCTGGCGGATTTTCGCAACGGCCAAGCTCGTCAACGCATTTCTGATCGCGCATGCAGATCCAGCCGAGCGCCTGCGCCAGTGACCAAAACGGTCCGACTACAGTTTTAGCCATGAGCGGTCTCCAGCTTCACGACGTTGGCGGATGCCCGCTCACCGGATATCGCCGAAGTCAGACGATCCGACCAGACTGCGGCCGCGTGCGTCTTCTCGGGCAAGTAGCTGTGCCGGTCATAGATCGCGCCGACGCCCCCGTCTGCGTGGTTGAGAAGGCGATCGACGACGAACCGCGAGATGCCCGCCGCGGTCATGTGTGAGGCGGCGGTTCGCCTCAGATCATGCGGCGTGAAGCGACCGCCGTCCGGCGGCGAAGTCTCTTGCCAGCGCAGTAGGGCGCGGCTGAGGGCGTGGCGGGTGATGGCCGAGCCGTTGGCCGGGAAAACCGAGGGCTCTTCGTTGACTGGTGTTTCTTCGCCATCGTCCTTTTTGCTGATCTCCTTGGCCTCGCTCAGGAGCTCTAGCGCCATGTCATTGAGCGGTACGAGATGCGTCCGGCCGTTCTTTGCGCGCTCGCTCGGGATGGTCCAGGTCTTGGCGTCAAGGTCTATCTCTGACCACTGAGCGCCGGCAACCTCTCCGGGCCGCTGTGCGGTCACCAGAAGGAATCGAAGTGCGAGCTTGCTGGTCGCGCTCATGGCGGCGTCATTGAGGCCATGCCAGAAGGTCTTGATCTCTTCGGTGGTCAGCACGCGGTCTCGAGCGACCTCTTTGGTCGGCGGTTTGACCAGGTAGCAGGGGGAGCTATCGAGAATTCCGCGCTCGACAGCGAAGGCGAACATCTTGCGCAGCAGAGAGAGGGTCCGGTTGGCGGTCACGCCAGCGCCGCGGTCAACGATATCGTCAAGGAGAGCGATCACATCCCGGCGGCTGATGTCCCGTGCTTTGCGTTCGCGCCACAGGGGCAGCACGTCGCGATCAAGGGCTTGCTCGTCAGCTTGCCAGCTTTTCTTGTTCGGCTTCGCGTGCCGCTCGATGTACTCGGCCGAGAGGTCGGCGACCGTTTCGGCCTGACGCTCATCGCGCCGCTTGGAGACCAGCGCCGACCCTGGATCACGGCCAAGGTGCAAGTCCTCTTTCGCCGTGGCGTAGGCAACTCGAGCGGCTGCTAGGCCCATGCCGGGGTACTGGCCAAGAGTCATTCGCCGGCTGCGCCCGTGGAAGCGATAGACGAAGGTCCACGACTTCACACCTTTTGGAGAAACCCGCAACCCAAGCCCAGGGTCGTTGTCGGACCAGATTTCGTAACGTGAAGTTCGCGGCTTAAGTCCCTGAATTCCCTTATCAGTGAATTTCATGGTCCTCTCCCTCGAATCAGTGCTGGGGTAGCACTGGGGTAGCAGAATCGACCATACTTGAATGAATGGCCGCGAACACCAGAGAACTTTTCAGCGCGGCTTTCTCCCTGCGATGACAGAAGTTTGCCCGTTCTTTTCTGTTCGTTGGTGTTCGCAGCTTTATTTGGTGAAATCTGACTGGGGGTCAAGGGGTCGTAGGTTCAAATCCTATCGCTCCGACCATTTAAATCAAAGGTTTAGCCGCCGGTGTCGCCGGCGGCTTTCTTGTTTCTGGGACGAAAAACCGGGCGTTGGTTGCGGCGCCGAAGTGCGTGCTTCGAGACGCCCCTTCGGGGCTCCTCAGCATGAGGATGGATCTTTGATGGCATGAAGACTGGACCTCATGCTGAGGTGCGCTCGATAAAGCGCGTCTCGAAGCACGCAGGCCCAGCACTCCAAGCCTCTTCAGGTTCTTATCGTAGACCGTCGCTGTCCTTTCGCCCGGGATTTGCTCCCATACCGAAAGTTCCAGGGCGCTATTGGAAGCCGTCCTCGCTTATCGAGACAGCCGGGAACCAAGATTCGTTGCTTCCGCCTCACACACCTCCCCGCAAACATCGCCCAGGAACCGCCCCAGCAGCGGATCGAAGCGCTCCGGCGCCTCGAAGAAGGGCGCGTGGCCGAGGCCGTCGAAGATGTGGATGCGGCCGTCCCAGAGGTTACGGTACGTGAGGCCTTCGAGATAGCCGTTGTCGACGAAGGGCTCGGCGCTGCCGGAGACGACGGCGAGCGGGACCGGGCTGTGCGCGGCGGCGCGGCGCTGGTCGTGGCCTTGGCCGGCGAGGAAGGCTTCGACCATGATCCGCCGGGCGCGACCGTCGGTGCAGCGGATGGCGGCCTGGTGGAAGGCCGGGATGGCGGTGCCGCGGCCGTAGAGCAGGGGCGCGTAGGCGGCGGCCTCGGCCTCGGAAAGGCTCTCGCGGCCGGCGTAGTCGATCTCGGGGCCGGGCTGGAAGCCCTCGGCCGCGGCCTTCTCGCCGCGGCCCACCGGCGGCGTGCCGACGATCATCAGGCCGGCGAGCGCGGTGCCGCGGCCGAGCAGCTCCAGCCCGATATGGCCGCCGAGCGACCAGCCGAGCAGCACCGGGCGCTCGAGGCTCAGGGCCGCCATCAGCTCGACGGCCAGATCGGCGTAGCCGGTCATCGTATAGCTCCGCGCGGGCGAGGGCGCGTCGTCCGAGCGGCCGTGGCCGGGCAGGTCGAAGGCGATCAGGCGATAGCGATGGCCGAGCGGCCCGGCCATCTGGTGCAGGAAGGCTTCCTTGCAGGACGAGTTGCCGTGGATCAGCAGCACCGCCGGCCCGTCGCTCTCGGTCTCGATCAGGGCGATCTTGCCGTGACGGCTCGGCAGCCATCGGAACCGCAGCCCCGCCGCCTCGCGGCGTCGGATGAGGGTGACGTTGCCGGCGAACGGGCGGTGGATCTGCGCGCTGGTCATGCTGCCGGGCTCCCTGTGCCGCGTCTGTATCCTGTCGATTCCGCGCCGCCGCGCCAGGCGGTGGCGAAAATTGTCATGATTGGCGGTTCTAGCGCTTGTTCATCGGCTTCGCGCCTGGCCAAATGGCTAGGTGGGCCGCCGAGGCTCGGTCTCGGGGCCTATGCGGCCGCAGGAAGGGGATTGGACTTTTTACTCCTACCTTCGGCCTATACATGCGGTATTGTCGCGCTAGGTAAAGAACCGGGGGGCGGCAGCTTTACTGGGTGGGCATGAGAACCACAGTCGGAGAGGGTCGAGGGCCGGACCTCGTGCCGATTCGCGTGCGCCGGCTTAGCCACGCGGAGAGCCGGGGCGCGGTGTCGGTCCAAGACTACGAGAGGCGGCTCGGCGAGGCCGAGAGCCTCTGCGCCATTCGACGTCTGCTCGAAGAGGTCCTGGCCTGCTACGGCTTCGAGCACTTCGCCTACGTCGTCATCCGCTTGCCGGCCGGCCGGCCGGTGGCCCGCTACCTGAGCTGCTATCCTGAGGAGTGGATCCAGCGCTACCGCCAGATGGACTACGAGTACGTCGATCCGGTCTTCACCAAGGCGGCCCTGTCCGTCATGCCCTTCCGCTGGGACGAGCTGATGCCCGACTTCCTGGCGACCGAGCGGCGGCAGATGCTCTACAACGAATCCAAGGATATCGGTGTCGCGCCGGTCGGCATGACCGTGCCTTTGCACGGGCCGGAGAGCGGCATCGCCGCCCTGCACATGACCGGCCGGCTGAGCCCCTCGGAGATGGACGAGGTCTGGAACGTCCATCGCTTCACGCTGAGCGCGCTCGCGGTGGTCACCCACGACTCGATCCTGCGCGTGGCGAGCATCCAGGGCTCCTTCAACCCGGTCGAGCTGACCGATCGCGAGCGCGAGTGCCTGACCTGGACGTCGAAAGGCAAGAGCGTCTCGGAGATCGGCGAGATCCTCAAGATCTCCACCGCGACGGTGAAGTTCCACCTGCGCAACGCCTCGGAGAAGCTCGATACCTACTCCAAACACCACGCCGCGGTGAGGGCCGTGGTGCTGGGTCTGATCATGCCCTGAGCCGAGTCGGCCGGGGCTTCCTGCCCGCCGATCGGACCAACATAATCCCGCTTCTCTAGCTCCTTACTCCCGCTAACTGAAGTCATTCCAGGCGACCTGACCGCTTGGCTAGGTGACGCTCGAGGCTGATTTCCGTCTCATGGCCGCGTCTTTGGGCGACGCGAAAGTGGGACGATGCTCGAGGTCGTGACACCGGATCTCTCTCCGCTCTACCGCCAGGAACTGCGCGACATGTTTCGTCTCCGCGCGCGCGTGTTCGGCGACCGGCTCGGCTGGCAGGTCGAGGTCCGCGACGGCGAAGAGCGCGATGAATTCGACGATCAGGGGCCGGTCTATCTGCTCGCGCTCGACGACGAGCGGCGGGTGATCGGCGCCTCACGGCTGCTGCCGACGAGCCGGCCGCACATGCTGGGTGAGGTCTTCTCGGTGCTTCTGGAAGACCGCTCGCCGCTCTGCGACCCGAGAGTCCTGGAGTGGAGCAAGCTCGCCATCGATTGCAGTGCCGGCAAGAGCGGCGGCTTGGCCAGCGTGCGCCGGCTGACCCGCGCGTTCTTCTGCGGCGTCGCGGAATACAGCCTGCTCAACGGCTTCCACGACGTGGTCACGGTCTACGACGCCCGCATCCTGCGCCTGCTGCCGCGCATCGGCTGCGCGGCCGTTTGGCAGAGCCGGCCGTACCGCATCGGCGAGCAGCCGGCCTATGCCGCGCGCTTCGAGGTGACTGCCTTCCTGCTGGAACGCCTTCGCAACGCTTGCGGTTTGAGCGGCACGGTCTTCCGGCAGATGCAGACCGAGGAGCCTTCCAAGGCGGCCTGACGGGACGAATACGGGCCGAAAAAAGACTGAATCGAGGAGCTGGGCGATGGCAAAGGACGGCGACGAAGGAAGCAAGGAAACCTGGCAGCGCGACCTGGGCAACCTGCTGGCGCTGATCGAGTACGCCAAGGCGGAGGCGCTGCGCCTGCGGATCCCGACCGCGCCGGCGCTCCTGGCCGCGGCGATGGAGGATATCGAGGAGGCCTTGGTCGCCTCGCTCGGCCCGGCGCCGGACCCCGAGACCCGCCAGGCCGCCAAGGCTCGCAAGGCCCCCAAGGCCGAAGTCATCCGGCTCGCCGATCGGGCCTCGTTCAAGCGCCGGCGGCGCGGCAAGTTCATCAACTGAAGGCGGGAGCCCGCAGGCATGGTCTCGCTGCAGATCCCCCTCGACGACGAGCGCTTTGTCGGCTCCAGGGTTCCGCGCTTGAAGGGGACGCCGGTCCTGGGCGTGCTTCCGGCCGTGCGGCGCGATCCCCTCGGCTTCTTCGTGCGCACGGCCGCGCGCTTCGACGAAGCCGTTCAACTCGAGTTCGGGGTGCAGCGCTTCGTGATGCTGAACCGGCCCGAGTACATTCGCCACGTCTTCCAGGACAACCACGCGAACTATCGCAAGAGCAAGTTCTACGGCCCCCTCAAGCCGATCCTGGGCGAGGGCATCTTCCTCTCCGAAGGCGAGACCTGGCTGCGCCAGCGCCGCACGGCGGCCAAGGGTTTCCAGGGCGTCGAGCTGCGCGGGATGCTCGACCCGATGCTCGCCGCCACCGACGACATGATGGCGCGCTGGGACGTCACCATGCGGCTTGGCGAACCGCTCGACATCGTGCGCGAAATGATGCGCTTGACCCTCGACGTCGTGCTGCGCTGCCTCCTGTCCGTCCGGCTCGACGACGAACACGGCACGGTCTTCGAGTCCTTGACCACGCTGCTGCGCGACGCGGAGCGAAGGGTCTGGTCGATCGCCGACCTGCCGCCCTGGGTGCCGACGCCGGCGCGGCGCGACTGCGCCAGGGCGCTCGCGCGGCTCGATCACTTCGCCGAGACCGTGATCGCCGAGCGCCTCGCTTCCACGGCCCCTCACGACGACCTTTTGCAAAGGCTGGTCGAGGCCTACCGCGAAGGGACGCTGCCGCGGAGCGTCCTGCGCGACCAGGTGCTGTCCTTCATCCTGGCCGGCCACGAGACGACGGCGAATGCGCTCGCCTGGACCTTCTTCCTTCTGTCCAAGCATGCCGGCTGCGCGCGTCGTGCCAAGCTCGAGATCGATGCGCTGCTGGGCAAGGCCGCGCCGCGCTTCGACCAGCTCGCCGAGCTCGGCTACACGCGGCAGGCCTTCGACGAGGCGCTACGGCTCTACCCGCCGGTCTGGACCCTTTCCCGCACGCCGATCGAAGACGATCGGATCGGCGATCTCAGAATTCCGGCCGGGACGCCCGTGCAGCTCTGTGCCTTCGCGGTCCATCGGCGGACCGGGCTTTGGCGCAACCCGGAAGCTTACGATCCCGACCGCTTCGGCGCCGAGCGCGCGCGTCAGATCCCGCGCTACGCCTATTTCCCGTTCGGCGGCGGGCCGCGCGTATGCCTCGGCGCCCGCTTCGCCACCATAGAGGCCATGGTCGTGCTGGCCATGGTTCTACGGCGTTTCGCCCTGGAGGTGGTGCCCGGCCAGCGGGTCGAGCCCGAGCCAATGATCACGCTTCGGCCGCGCGATCCCTTGCTGATGAGCCTGCGCGAAGCGGGCTAGGCGGAGACCATGAGCGCCGCTTTCGCCGTCGTTCTGACTTCCTTGGTGGGCTTGGCGCTGATCTACCCGCTGTTGCCTTTCCTCGCGCTGGCGCTTGGTGCGAGCCCTCTGGCGGTCGCCGCGCTGCTGGCGGTCGACACGCTGGTCACGCTGCTGATCGCGCCGTTCTGGGGCTACCTCAGCGATGTCGTCGGCCGCCGGCCGCTGCTGTTGCTGGCGCTGGCTCTCGCGACGCTGTCTTATCCCATGCTCGCGATCGCGGACAGCATCGCGCTCCTTTTCGCCTCCCGCGCGCTGGCCGGGCTTGGCCTCGGCGCCCTGCCGGTTCTGACCGCCTACGTCGCCGATCGCACCAGCCACCGCGGTCGCCTGGCAGGTGTCGCGGGCGTGAACGCGGCCTACAGCTTCGCCTTCGTGATCGGGCCGCTGCTCCTTCTGCTGTCCTATGACCCGGTCTCGGCCGACGTGACGCTGCCGGTCGCCCTCGCGATGCTCGTGGGCCTCGCATCTTTCCTGCTGGCCGCCTGGGGGCTCGACTATCGCTCGCTCGGCTCGCCGCGCGGGAACTGGGCCGCGGCCTCGATCGGTTGGTTCGGCCTCGGCGGCGGGCTTCGCAGACCCTGGGCCGCGCCGCTCTGGACGATCACGGCCTTCGCCCTGGTCTATGCGATCATCGACGGGACGCTCGGAGTCTGGGCGAAGGCCCGACTCGCCTGGACGCCCCACGAGCTTTCGATCGCCTTTCTTTTCGCCGGGGCCGCGGCGGGCCTGGCGCAGATCTTCGTGGTCGTGCCAGCGTGCCGGCGCTGGGGCGAGCGCGCGGTCGCCGGTTGGTCCGGCGCGGCGATGCTGGCCGGGCTCATGCTCCTCGCGCTGCTGCCGACGAGCCTCAACGCCTATCTGGCCATGGCCCTGCTGGGCGCCGGCGTGGCGAGCGGCTGCTCCTGCCTGACCAGTCTCGTCAGCAAAACGGCGCCGTCCGACTCGCAAGGCCTCGCCATGGGCATG
>JAKSDN010000122.1 GCA_022360075.1 Kiloniellales bacterium
TGGCGGCGCCTGAGCTTCGATGGCGCTGTCGGTGAGGCCAAGGCGCGGGTTCGCAGCGACGGGTGTTTTCTGATCGTACGGCCCCGGCCCGCGCCCCCACCCGGCCACCCAACGCCAGTATCCTAAGGGTGGCCGGGTGGGGGCGCGGGCCGGGGCCGTACGATCAGAAAACACCCGTCGCTGCGAACCCGCGCCTTGGCCTCACCGACAGCGCCATCGAGGCTCAGGCGCCGCCACGGCGAAACGCGGGTCTGGTTTTCGGGACTACAGAGCGGACAATGCGGTGCGCACGTGCCGACGCAGGTAGTCGTCCTTGCAGCCAAAGCGGGCCAAAACACCCAGGCTGTAGGTGGTCGTGGCGAGGAACTCGGCCTTGGCGCCCAGCTCTCCCCGGTCCTTGCCCTTTTGTCCCTCCGCCAGCTTGGCGCGGAAGGCGTTGCGCAGGAGCTTCATGTGGGCGCGTACCTTCGCGGCCACCTCGGCGTCATGCGGCGCGAGCTCGACCGCGGCGTTGCAGACCAGGCAGCCGACGCGGCCGTCCGGCGTTTTCAAGCGCGCGAGCAGATGATCGAAGGCGCCCTCGATCACGCGACGCGCCGGCCCCGGCTTCTCGAGCTCTTGCAGGATCCCGGCGGTGACCGTTTCGCGATAGCGGTCGAGCGCGGCGAGAAACAGGCCGTGCTTGCTGTCGAACTCGCCGTAGAGGCCGTAGTAGTTGACGCCTGTCCGCGCGACGAGATCGCGGATCGAGGTGTCGTGATAGCCCTTGGACCAGAAGGTCTGCATCGCCTTGTCCAGGGCCTCTTCGGGCTCGAACTCCTTCGGCCTGGCCATGATCGCCTCGTTTCATAGCGAATGCTGTGAAAATATATGTAGCGCAGGCCAGAAGGCGTCAAGTCGGGGATGGCACCTCATGCGCTTGCGTCAAAGACGCCCTGGGGCACCTCGCCCTCGATCGTGATGCGCCGCATGACGCGGCGGTGGCCGTCGTAGTCGTTGATGGCGCAATGCCAGGTGCAACGGTTGTCCCAGACGGCGAGCGCGCCCGGGCTCCAGCGGAAGCGGCAGGTGAGCTCGGGCCGCGCGGCCTGCTCGAAGAGAAAGGCGAGAAGCAACCGGCTTTCCTCTGCCGTCATGTCGGCGAAGCGCGCCGTGTGGGCCGGGTTGACATGAAGCGCCCTGCGGCCGGTCTCGGGATGAACGCGAACGCAAGGATGCACGGCCTCGAGCGCTTCGTCCGCCGCGCGCTTGGCCGCCATCGAGCCCGTTTGCAGATGGTCGCCGCGCAGGGCGGCGCCATGCAGGGCCGAGGTGTTGACCGCGCGAAGGCTATCGAGGGTCTTGCGAAAGCCTTCGGACAGAGACTCATAGGCCGAGGTCAGGCTGGCGAAGAGCGTATCGCCGCCGGTCGGCGGCGTCTCGACGGCGAGCAGCAAGGTCGCCTTGGGCGGACGCGGCAGATAGGCCGTGTCGCTGTGCCACATGCCGCCGAAGTTGGAGGTCTGATCCGGCTCCTTGACGATCTCGACGATCTCCGGGTGGTCTGGCAGGCCTTGGGCGAAAGGATAGGCGCCGATCGGGCCGAAGCGCCGGGCGAGCGCCACGAAGGCATCGGGCGTGAGCACCTGGTCGCGGAAGAAGAGCACTTGATGGGCGAGGAAGGCGCGATGGATCTCGGCGAAGCGCTCGTCGTCGAGGTCGGCGAGATCGACGCCGGAGACCTCAGCCCCGAGCGCGCCCGAGACCGGGGCGACGGCGATGCGGCGACTGCGTTCCGGTGCCATGGCCTAGATCGGCCGCGTGCTGCCCCGCGACACGATCTCGAAGCCGACGTCGACGGTCGGATGGTCAGGCCGCTCGCCCGCGTTGCTGGCGAGCACGAGCTGCGCGGCCTGGCGGCCGATCTCGTAGCGGGGGATGCGCACGGTCGTGAGCGGCGGATTGGTGAGGGATGCGAGCTCCAGGTCGTCGAAGCCGCAGATACCGATGTCGTCGGGAATGGTCAGCCCGCGGCGCTGGCACTCAAGCACGGCGCCGACGGCGAGGATATCGTTGGTGAAGACGACCTCGAGCGTGGGATGGTGTTCGACGAGATCACCGAAAGCCTCGGCGCCGGCACGGTAGGAGAAAGCCGCGGTGCGCAACCAGCTTTCCGGCGCTTCGAGCCCGGCTTCGTCCATGGCCGCGCGGTAGCCTTCGTAGCGGCGCGTGGCGCGGTCGTTCGCCTCGAAGGGCGCGCCGACGAAGCCGATACTGCGATAGCCCGCCGCGATCAGCCGCCGGGTCGTCTCCCGGCAGGCGGCGAAGTTGGAGAAGCCCACCCCGAGGTCGAAGGGCGGCGCATCGATCTCCAACAGCTCCACCACGGGGATGGTCAGACCGCTCAGCAGGACACGGGCAGCTTCGCTGCGGGCCTGGCCGATCAGCACGATTCCGGCGGGACGCTGCGCCCTCAGCTCACGGATCAGCGCCTCCTCCCGTTGCAGCGAGTAGCCGCTTTCCGAGATCAGCAGGCGGTGGTTGCGTTCCTCGAGGACGCGCGAGATGCCGGATAACACGTCGGCAAAGATCGAGTGGGTGATGGTCGGCACGATGGCGGCAACGATATTCGTCCGGTTCGACGACAGTCCCTTGGCCACCATATTGGGGATGTAGCCGGTCTGCTCGACCGCGGCGGCGATCTTCCGGCGCGTCTGCTCGCTCACCTTCTCCGGCGTGTTGAAGTAGCGCGACACGGTCTGGGCCGAGACGCCCGAGAGCCGCGAGACGTCACGGATCTGCAGCCCCGCGTAGGCGCGGCGCCGACGGCGCGCCGGCTTCTTCTCCGTAGCCAAGATGGCCCCCACCTGATCGCCTTGCCTTCGCGCGAATCGAAGCACGCCCTAGCCGGCGGGTCCATAGACCGCGTTCGGCAGCAGCAGGACCAGGTCGGGCAGGAGCGCCAGGCCGACGATGATCAGCAGATAGGCGAACAGGAAGGGGATGACGGCGACCGAGATCGGCTCGATGCCGAGGCCGGTCAGGCGCGCGGCGACGAAAAGATTGGCGCCCACCGGCGGGGTGAGAAAGCCGATCTCGCAGGCCACGACCATGATCACGCCGAAGGTTATGGGATCGATCCCAAGCGGCACGACGATGGGCAACAGCAGCGGCGTGAAGAGGATGATCTGGGCGATCGATTCCAGGAACATGCCGGTGACGATCAGCACGAGCGCGATGATCATGAGGGTGAGGAAGGCGCTGTCGGTCGCGCCCGAGAGCAAGCCGCCGACCAGCTCCGGCACCTCCATCAGGCTCACGAGCTGGCCGAAGGCCTTGGCCGGCCCG
Organism: Kiloniellales bacterium; assembly: GCA_022360075.1. The sequence continues at coordinate 3,328 of JAKSDN010000122.1, forward strand.
AGGATGATCACCACGCTGCCGGAGATGATCGCCGTCACCTTCAGGCAGTCGAAGAGATCGCGCAGCGACAGGCCGCGATAGACGAAGAGCCCAATCACCAACGCGTAGACGGTGGCGACCGAGGCCGCTTCGGTCGTGGTGAAGATGCCGGAGTAGATGCCGCCGAGGATGACCAGCGGCGCGGCCAGCGCCCACTTGCCGTCCCAGGCGGCCTCGCCCAAGCGTGCCCAGGAGAAGGGCTCGTCGCTGCCGCCGTAGCCGAGGCGCCGCGCGATCACCCAGACGCAGACCATGAGCAGAAGGCTGGCGGCGATGCCCGGCAAGATCCCGGCGAGGAATAGGCGCGGGATCGAGTTGTCGGAGACGATGCCGTAGATGATCATCAGGTTGCTCGGCGGGATCAGGCTGCCGAGCGCGCCGCCGGAGGCGACGACCGCGCCGCCGAAGGCCGGCGAATAGCGCTGCTTGAGCATGGCCGGCAGCGTCACCGCGCCGACCGCGGCCGTGGTCGCGGGGCCCGAGCCCGACAAGGCGGCGAAGAAGGTGCAGCCCACGATCGCGACCAGGCCGAGGCTGCCGCGGAAGCGGCCGACCATCGCCTGTGCCACGTTGACCAGCCGCAGGGCCATGCCGCTCTTCTCCATCAGCGCCCCGGCCAGCACGAAGAGCGGGATGGTCATCAGGGGAATGCCCTCGAGCGCGTCGTACATGTTCTGGGCGAGGAACACGAGCGGGATGTCGATCAGCCAGACCCCGACCGCGCAGGCGATGGCGACCGCGATCGGGATCGGCACGCCCAAGGCGATGCCGCCGAACAGCACGGCGAACATGACCAGGCTGTCGCTCACGCGCTTTCCGCCCGGCCGATCGGTGGCTCGCCGTGCAGGAACCAGCGCAGATAGATCTGGCCGAGCCGCAGTGTCATCAAGGCGAAGCCGAAGGGCACGATCAGGTAGGGCCACTTCTGATCGATGCCGAGCGCCGGCGAGATGTAGGGCTGCTCCCAGAAGGAGATCTCGAGCACGAGGCCCTGCCAGATCAGGAGCAGGTTGATAGCCGCCCAGAGAGAATCGCTCAGCACGATGAGCGCCAGCGAGGTCCGTCCGCCGAACGCGCGGATACCGTTGAGAACTCTGATGTGGGCACGCTCGCGCACCGCCAGCGATCCACCGAGGTAGACGGACCAGACCATGCAGTAGACCGCGACCTCGTCCGTCCACGACAGGGGGTGGGAGAAGACGTAGCGCATGATGACCTGGAGGAAGATCATCGCGCCCATCACGGAGATCAGCACGGCGCAGGCCGTCTCCTCGAACCAGCGGTCCAGGATGCCGAGCAGCGCGCCGAGGGTGTGTCTCACGAAGCTAAGTCCAAAGAAGTCCGCCCGGTGCTAGGACCGGGCGGGCAGGGCCAGGGAGGTTGAGGCTACATCGCTTCGTCTTGAATGGCCTTCAGGAACTCACCGTAGAGCTCGCCGCGTTCCTTGACGAACTCGTCCTGGACGACCTTGGCGGCGGCAATGAAGGGGGCCTTGTCGGGATAGGTGAAGGCGACGCCGGCCTGCTTCATCTCTTCGGCGATCGACTCCTCGCTGTCGAGCACCGCCTGGCGCTCGACCTGCGCCGCCTCGTTGCCGGCCTTGCGCACGAGGTCCCGCTGCTCGGGCGTGAGCTTCTGCATGAATTTGTCGCTGACCAGGAACGGTGAAGCGAGGGCGAAGTGCTCGGTGATCGCATAGTGCTTGCAGATCTCATAGAACTTCGCCGCCTTCAGCCAGTAGACGCCCGAGTCGCCGCCATCGACGACCCCGGTCTGGGTCGCGGTGAAGGTGTCCGACCAGGCGATCGGCGTCGGCTCGGCGCCGAAGGCCTTGTAGGTATCGATCATCACCTTGTTCTTGGGCACGCGGTAGCGCAGGCCGGCGACATCGCCGATCGCGTTGATCGGCCGTTTCGAGTTGTAGATGTTGCGGAAGGAGATCTCGACGAAGGAGATCAGATGCACGCCCGTGTCGGCCAGCATCTTCTCCGCGATCTTCTGCCCGACCGGTCCGTCGACGACCTTGATCGCGTGATCGTAGCTCTGAAAGACGTAGGGCAGGACGAAGAGGTCGATCAGCGGAAAGAAAGGTCCGGCGTTGTTCTGCGCGATGATGGTGCCGTCGAGCGTGCCGAGCTGCAGCTTTTTGAACATCTCCTGCTCGCCGCCCATCTTGAAGCAGCAGAACAGCTTCACCTCGATCTCACCGTTCGAGTATTGCTCGATCAGCTCCTTGAACCTGTTGGCACCGACTGCATAGGGTGCCTCCTCCGAGCCGGCCCAGGCCAGCCGCATGGTGACCTTGGCCTCGGCGTTCGCCGCCGCCATGAACAGCGCGGCGAGTCCGAGCGTGAGCGTCAGCGCCAGAGATCGCAGCGAACCCGGCAGTGTCCGCTTCCTCGTCTGTCCCAGCATCAAATCCTCCCTGATGGGCATTTTCTTTGACAGCATCATTATGTTACCGGTAACTTTCATTCGGATCAAATGCTTTTTGCAAAGGCGCGAAGAGGACCCTCGAAACCGTGATCTACAGGACAGCGACACCGACGCCCCCGACAGGATTTGAGGCGACAGACTTTGCGGCGACCGGTAAGCCCGACGACCGTGCGGGCGCGCGCTGATGCAGCGCAGAAGGCGGATCGGCGTCGGCGCGCTGCTGTTCGAGGGCAACACCTTCTCGCCCGTGCGGACCACGCTCGCCGAATTCGAGAACAAGTACCTCTGCAGGGGCAATGAGATCATCGACAGGCTGGCGGACAGCCGCCTCGAGGTTGCCGGCGCGCTGTCCGTCGTGGCCAGCACGGCCGACGAGATCGTCCCGCTCATCGCGACGCACGGCGGCGCGGGGGGCCGCGTCACGTCGGAGGCCTATGCCGCGCTGAAGACTCGCCTGCTGGATGCGCTACGGAAGGCGGGGCCGCTCGACGGTCTCTATCTGGCCCTGCACGGTGCGATGATTTGCGACGGGATCGACGATGCCGAGGCCGATCTGCTGACCGCCGTGCGCGACCTCATCGGGACGACGCCCTTGGTCGTCAGCTGCGATCTCCACGCCCATGTGACCGAGTCCATGCTGGACCGCGTGGAGGCGCTGATCGGCTATCAGCACTATCCGCACGACGACACCTTCGAGACCGGGATGCGCGCTGCCGGTCTGCTCCTGCGCATCGTCAGCGGCGAGGTCAGGCCAGCCATGGCCATGCGCAAGATCGCGGCGCTCTTCCCGCCGATCTCCTGCGGGACCATGACGTCCGGACCAATGCGCGATCTTTACCACCACTGCCGCGCGCTCGAGGCCACGGGCGAGGCCATCGCCGTCAGCTACTTCCCCGTCCAGCCATGGCTCGACCTTCCCTCGGTCGGCACCGCCGCCGTTGCCCTGGTCGACGGAGACGGCCAGAAGGCGGAACGCCTCGCCGACGACATCGTTCAACGTTTCTGGCGCGACCGTGACCGCTTTGCCACGACCACCGTCTCCGTGACGGATGCCCTGCGTGCCGGCCAGGCGGTCGCGGGCGAACCGGTCGTGATCGTCGATTGCGCCGACACAGCCGGTGGCGGCGCGGCCGGCGACAGCGTCACGGTGCTCCGCGCCTTTCTGGAAGCCGACATCGATGCGTCCTTGGCGGTCCACGTCGTCGATCCGGAGATCGCGCACAAGTCCCATAGCCTCGGCGCCGGCGCGAGCATTGACGGCGATCTGGGCCACAAGATCGACCCGCGGGTCGCCACGGCGATGCCGTTTTCCGGAAACGTCGTGCGCCTGTTCGACGGCGGCTTCCGCTATCGCGGCGGCATAATGGGCGACGTCACGGCGAGCCTGGGCCCTTCCGCCGTTCTGCGGATCGGACGGGCTTCGGTCCTGGTCTCGACGCATTCCTGCTACGAGCACGACGACGAGCATTTCGCGGCGGCCGGCATCGATGTTCGGCGTCAGAAGTTCATCGTCGTGAAGAACCACATGAACTTCAGAAACGCTTATGCCTGGGCACCCGCCATCTTCATTGTCGATGGACCGGGTCCGACGTCGCGCGACCTGCGCGCCCTGCCATGGGCACGGATTTCACGGCCCTGCTATCCGCTCGACGAGACCGAGACGCCGAACGACTTGAGCCGTTACAGCAAGCCGGGGGGACAATCCAACATCGCTTCACATCAATCCATTTGAGCCAATCGATTAGGTCCGCGCGCCTGCGCAGACTAAATGCGCAAACTGGCCGATCAGGCCTGCGACCGATGGACCTCGCCGGACAGGCAAAGCCGCTTCAACTCATCGAGCGATGTATCTCTTTGCGTCTCCGACATCGATATCTCGCGCAGTCCGGCAAGGCCATCCAGCGCCGTGCGGGAGAGACGAATGAGAATTCGCGACTCGTCGCTCGACACCGCGTCGTCGAGATACTCGGCGTAGGCAGCGACAAGAATAAGCTGGACCTCCAACTCCTCGAGGTCCTGACAACGCTGTTTGGCAATCCAGGCCTCCATCTCCTGCAATTCTTCGCATACGGACAAATCGCTCTCGCGCTCGAAACGCTGCCAGTGCGCAAGCAGGTCAAGAGCCTGGTCTTTGATCGTAGCATTCTTGATCGGTCGCCCATCCGCGACCCTCGCCACGGCACCAAGGCCCGAACCGCCCCAACGGTCTCGCTCAAGCATCTCGTCTAACCTCCATTCAAATGGACCTGGGACTTCCGACGAGCCGCCGACCTTGCATCAAGCCAAGCCGGCAGTAACCCGGCAACCGACAAACAGGTCGGCTTTACGAACGCGGGCGTTGCCCCAATTCGGTCCGTCTCGAGGTACTCCGTCCCGGGATATCGAGTACTTCCCGACGGCTAACGATCCAATTCGGTCCCGGCACGGAACGCCTAACGGGTTCCGCGTAATACAAATTGCCGGGGGATCGCCGCTTTGTATGAGCAGTTCGGAGTACATGACCGTATATAGTTGCCTAAGGCAACCTTAATAAGTCGTTAATGAACAAACGAAACTATAGATGTCCCCTCCCACCGCCAAGTTGCCACCACAGCACTATTTCGCCAGTAGCTACCCGAAAGGGATTCGACTGGTCTTAATGACTGGACTATTGGCATACAACCAATGATATAAAGTGCTAACAGGTCGGATCAGGCCCTGCGGCGGAAAATGTGAGAGTGCCCGGACTTTCCATACGTGCCACGGCCGAACTGCTCGCGCTGACCGCCGAGTTGATCTATAATGCCAGTTTCTCTCGTGGGTTGACGCCGGCGCAGTGGTCAGCTTTGAGATTTTTCGCCACGGCAAGTAGCGCCAAGGCCAACTTGATGTCTTACGCAAGACATCACGGCAAGACGCGGGGCACGGCGTCGAGAACAATATCCAGACTTGTGGACAAAGGCCTCGTGACCCGCCATCAGCATCCGTTTGACGGCAGACAGCAGGTGATCGAGCTCAGCCAACGCGGCAGCGCCTTGTTGGAGGAAGATCCCATCGCCTCCTTGACGGCGTTTCTCTCGAATGAGGACGAAGCCACGCTCGATGTCGCTTCTTCGCTCATGGCCCGATTGCTCGAAGAGCACTTTCATACCAAGGCACCGGAAGCGCCGCACGAAGACCGGATCGATTGCCGTTGCACCCAAGACGACCAGGAAGGAACGGGGTCGGGCTGACGGTCCTCGACAGCCTATCAGTCGTCGGCAAGCAGACGTCGCGCCTTTTCGACAATCGGCCGTTCCTCGCCTGCTCCTGCAACCGAAGTTCGGGTGAAAACAGGTCAGGCCACGGCGAGAGCGCGAAGCCCAGTTCGATGTCGGGACCAGCCATGTGCGAACGTGAAGGTCTCGCCATGAATGAATTGCGATTTTATATTTGAAACTGCAGCTTGCTCGGCAGCGACTTCGGAAGAGACCGAGAGCTTGGGTGCTGGAACGATGCCCGCGAAGACGAGACGCAACGACCGCAAGGATGCCAGGCCGCGCTACAGCGCGCCGGCGCTCGAGAAGGGGCTGGATATCATCGAGCTGCTGTCGGATGCGCGCCAGCCCTTGTCCATGGCGCAGGTCGCCCAACGCCTGGAGCGGTCGCGCAGCGAGATCTTTCGCATGCTCACCGTGCTGGAGGCACGCGGGTACATTGCCCGCGGCGAGACCAGCGACCATTTCTCCATCACCAACAAACTGTTCGATCTCGGCATGCGCAAGCCGCCCATCCGCGGACTGCTGGAGATCGCGCTGCCCGAGATGCGTATCCTCGCCCGGGAAATCGGCCAGTCCTGCCATCTGGCCGTGGCGAGCGGCGACCACAACGTCGTCATCGCCCGCGCCGAAAATCCCGGCGAGGAGTCCTTCGCTGTCTCGCTCGGATACCGGCGGCACCTGGCGGACTCCACCTCGGGACGCGTTCTGCTGGCTTTCCAAGACGAAACGCAGCGTGAACGCTTGCTCGCGGCGGCTCGGCGGACCGCGCCGGCGGGCTACGACGAAGGAGCTTTGACGAGAGCGCTGAACAGGATCCGAAACCGCGGCTACGAGCGGGCGGTAAGCCGGTCCCTCGTCGGGATCACCGATATCGGCGCGCCCATCATCGGCGCGCAAGACGCCGCCGTCGCGGCGCTGACCGTGCCTTTCGTGAAACGTGTCGCGGTCGCGCACGACATGGAGGCCGCAATCGACGCCGTCCGGGCGGCTGCCGCCAGAATCTCCGCGGTCATCGCCATCGCCTGATCCTGTCAAGCGGATCGGCGTTTGGATTACACGGCTCTACACCGAGCCGCGTCGAGCCGAACCTGTACCTTGACCGTCATTGCGCGCCGGCTTCAGCCGGCCCCTCGGTGCCACTGGGCGATCCAGATGCACCGCGCGGCTGGCAGCCAGATGGATCGCTTCGCTCCGCTCGCGATGACGAAA
>JAKSDN010001026.1 GCA_022360075.1 Kiloniellales bacterium
AGAGGGATGTTGCGTTTCTGCTCGAGGAAACGAACGCGATCTTGCCGGGGCTCAGGATTAGGCGCAGCGACATCCAATCGACCTGGGCCGGCGTGCGACCGCTGACCTACGATCCGGCACTACCGAACGGCAAGCGGTCGCGCGAGCTTCATGATCTTGGCCATATCGGTCTGAACCGCGTTTTTGCACTGACGGCCGGCCCGGTCATGACACACCGCTCGGCAGGCCGGGAGGTCGCGAAGCGGCTTAAGTCGATCTTCAAGCCCACAGAATCGTCCCGGCCGCTTTCCCATAAACCGCGAGACCTCCCCGAGAACACCAACACTCCGCCGCTCATCGACGGCGATCCGCGGATTCGCCTCGGACACCTCAGAGCCTGCGCGTCCGAGCAGCAGGCGCGGACGCTGACAGATGTCCTTTATCGGCGAACGGGCGTCGGGTGGCGGCATGACTTCACCGATGCCGAGATAACGCGGGCCGCAGACGTCATGGCCTTGGAACTCGGATGGTCTGCCGCCGAGCGCAACGTCGAGATCGAGCGCTTCAAGTCGGAGGTGGGACACCTTTTTGGCAGGCCAGGTGCGGCCGGACCGTCCCAGAGCGATCAGGCTGGGGCCCTCGAAGCGGGGCAATGATCGACGAACGAAGCGAGCGTTGCAAACAACAAAACAGGGAGAGAAACTCATGAATAGGTATGAAATCTGGCACTTGAATCGCCGCCAGATACTGAAGACCGGCCTCGCCGTGGGCGCGCTCGCCCACGTGCCGTTCTGGGCCGGACAAGCCCAAGCGGCCTGCGCCAATCTGCGAGCCGGCATAACGGGCTACAACGTCATCAACACCCTCGATCCTGGCAAGGCCTCGTTGATCCCCGAATTCTATGTCATCTGGGGCGTCTTCAACACACTCCTCAAGTTCAACGAGAAAATGGAGATCGTCCCGGATCTTGCCGAGTCCTGGACGTCGAAGAGCCCGACTCTTTGGGAGTTCACGCTTCGTAAGGGTGTGAAATTCCACGACGGGCAGCCGCTGACGGCCGAAGACGTCAAGTTCACCCTCGAGCGGGTCAAAGACGAGGCCTTCGGCTCACCCCACAAATCGAAGTTCGATATCGTATCCGAGGTCCGCGTTGTCGACGACCACCGCCTCGAGATCGAGACCTCGAAGCCTTTCGCGCCGCTTCTGGGGTACCTGACCAACACCCGCACGGGCAGCCAGATCGTTCCGAAGCACATCCTCGAGAGCGGCTCGGCGGAAGACTTCGCGAAGAACCCCGTGGGCAGCGGCCCCTTCCGTCTGACTGCCTTCAACCCCGGGGCCAGCCTTCGGCTAGAAGCATTCGAAGACTATTTCGTCGAGGGACAGCCGATGGTGGGTGGTGTCGATATCCCCTTGATCGCGGAGGAGTCGGCCGGCGTCACCGCGCTGCTCGGCGGCAGCATCGATGTCACAAGCACAGCGCCTTTTGCCGACGTCCCGGAGCTGGTGTCGAACCCGGACGTGACCGTCTTGCGATCGCCTGGAGTCAACACGCGTTTCGTGAGCCTCAACACAAGCCGACCGCCGTTCGACGATGTACATTTCCGCCGCGCGATCTCCATGGCCTTCGATCGTCAGGCAATGGTCGATGTCGTACTGTTCGGCGAAGGCCGCGTGGCGAATGGTGTTATCCCGAGCGCGATTGACTGGGCCAACCGCCAGGATCCGCATCCCCTCTTGAAGTTTGATCCGGACGCGGCCAAGGCGGAGTTGGAGAAGTCCAAATACGGACCTGGCACGGAGGCGACCGTTCTCACCTGGGGCGCCGGCTGGTGGAAGCGCTTCGCCGAAGTGTTCGTCCTGCAAGTCAATCAAACGCTGGAGCTGAACTTCAAAGTAGAGGTTTCAGAATCGGGTACGGTCTACCAGCGCAAAAAGGCCGGCGACTTCGAGGCGACGATCTGGGGCTGGCTCGGCCTGATCGACCCGGACGAATACGCCTTCGACATCCTGCACAGCAGCGGCTGGCGCAACTTCGAACAGTATTCCAATCCGGAGGTCGACGCGCTCCTTGAACAGGCTCGCGAGGAGCTCGACCAGGCAAAGCGCGGCGATCTCTACCGTAAGGCCGAACTCCTGGCGATCGAGGATGCGCCCTTGATCTTCTGCTTCGAGAGCAATGTCCACAACCTTCTACGCGCACCGGTCAAGGGCTTCGAGCAGTTGCCCTATTCTGCCTTCGGCGCGCAATTGGCAGCTGTTTCGGACTGCTGAACGACGTTCTCCTGGCCTCCCTGACTAGGAGCGTCCTACGCTTACAGGGCGCTCCTCCTCTTTTAAGCGCAGGTCGAGGTGCAGGCGGAGCGGCTGCGGTATAAGGAACCGATGGGCCAAATCTTGACATACGCCGGCCTGCGCGGCCTCGGTGCGTTGGCGACCATGTTGGTGGGCACGCTGGCCGTCTTCCTCGTCATGAAGGCAGCACCTGGGGACCCCGCCCTGATCGCGCTTGGCGACTTCGCAAATCCGCAAGCGATAGCGGCCTTCAATGCGGAAAAAGGCCTCGATCAGCCTGTCTTCGCGCAATATCTGGCGTGGCTGACCCGCGCGCTGCAGTTCGATTTCGGCGAGTCCCTGACCGTCGCCGGCGGCCAACG
>JAKSDN010000264.1 GCA_022360075.1 Kiloniellales bacterium
CAGCTCGCCTTCATCGCCCCGGAGGAGCGCGCTGCGGCCTTCGCCTTGGCCGAGCGCGCCTTGCAGGGCGAAGCGGTCGCGCCCAAGGCCGACGAGGTGCTGCGCTCGACCGACGGCACCGTCGACATCGCCATGTTCGGCCGGATGCTGGCCGACGTTCCCAAGTTCAACCGCGAGGCCGCGGTGCAGGTGGCGCACGCGATCACGACCCACCGCGTCGAGGTCGAGGACGACTACTACACGGCGGTGGACGATCTGAAGAAACCCGGCGCGGCCGACGATGCCGGCGCCGGTTTCGTCGGCGTGCAGGAGTTCGGCTCGGGTCTGTTCTACCTCTACATCTGCGTCGACCGCGATCTGCTGCGCGCCAACTTGGCCGACGACCGGGCGCTGGCCGATGCCGCCGTCTCGGCGCTGATCGAGGCCGCGGCCACGGTGGCGCCGCGCGGCAAGCAGGCGAGCTTCGCCAGCCGCGCGCGGGCGGCTTACCTGCTGGCCGAGACCGGGGCGCAGCAGCCACGCAGCCTGGCCGCCGCCTTCATGAAGCCGATCCGCGACAACGACGTCATCGACGCCTCGGTGAACGCGCTGGAGGCATTCCGCGACAAGCTGGACAAGGCTTACGGCGCCTGCGCCGACGGCCGGGCGGTGATGAACGTGCCGCGCGGCGAGGGCACGTTGGCAGAGGTCATCGCCTTCGCCACGGCCTGAGCCATGTCGCGCTTTCTCCTCTTCACGCTCTACGCCCCGCTGGCCGCCTGCGGCGAGATCGCCGTCGGCGAGCGCCGCATGGGCTGGAGCCGGCCCGGGCGCTCGGCCGTGCTCGGGCTGGTGGCGGCGGCGCTCGGCCTGCGGCGCGACGACGAGGCCGGCCACGCGGCGCTCGAGGCGGGCTACGGCTATGCCGTGCGCGTCGACGCGCCTGGCCGGCCCTTCGTCGACTACCACACCGCCCAGGTCGCGCCGCAGCGCAAGGGCCGGCGTTTCGAGACACGCCGGGCCGAGCTTGGCGCCGAGCGGCTCGAGACCGTCCTGTCCTACCGCGAGTATCGCAGCGACGCGCTCTACACAGCGGCGCTCTGGGCGCGGCCGGAGGCGCCTTATCACCTGGAGGAGCTGGCCGCGGCGCTCGCCGCGCCGCACTTCGCCCTCTACCTCGGCCGCAAGTCGGCGCCGCTCGGCCTGCCGCTCGACCCGGCCGTGATCGAGGCCGAGGACCTGATCGGGGCCTTGGCCCAGCGGGCCTGGCCGCCGGTTCTCTCCGGATTGAAGCCGGCGGAGAGGATCACACTGGCGTTCGATCTGGACGCGCCGGGCCTGACGCCCGACCAGAGGGAGCGCACCGAGAGGCGGCGCGATGCGATTGGCAGCCGGCGCCGTTGGCAGTTCGCCGTGCGCGAAGAGGGCGTCGTCAGCCTGCCGGCGCAAGGCCGCGAACCATGACCGCCTCGCTCTATTTCAGCCGGGCGCGCCTGCGCCGCGATGCCTCGGTCGCGGCGCTGCTGCCCCTGCTCGGCTTCGGCGGGTCGCGCAAGAAGGTCCGTCCGGACGCGAGCCACGCGCTGGTCTGGTCGCTCTTTGCCGATGGCCCGGAACGCCGGCGCGACTTCCTCTATCGCGAGAGCGAGGCGGGCAGGCTCTACATCCTCTCGGCCCGGCCGCCCGAGGATCGCCACGCGCTCTTCGAGCTGGACTGCAAGCCCTACGCGCTGAACCTTTTGAGCGGCGACCGGCTGGCCTTCTCCCTGCGGGCCAATCCGGTCGTGCGGCGCAAGTCCGAGGACGGCAAGAACGCGGCCAAGCACGACGTGGTCATGGACGCGCTCCATTCGATCGGGTCCGGCCCGGAGCGGGCCGAGCAACGAAGCGCGCTGATCCGGCGTCAGGGCCTGGCCTGGCTGCAGCGCGTCGGCGCGCGCAGCGGTTTCACCCCGATCGAAGAGCGGCTCGCCGTTGACGGCTATCGGCAGCACAGGCTGCCGCGGCCCGACGATCAAAAAGATATCAAGTTCAGCACGCTCGACTTCGACGGGCTGCTCACGGTCGGCGAGCCCGAGCGCTTCGCCGCCGCCGTCGCGGCCGGCTTCGGCGCCGCGCGCGCCTTCGGCTGCGGCCTCATGCTGCTGCGCCGCGGGTAGGGTGTGGGCCGGCACGATGCGAACTGAAGGCTAGGAACCTCGCCATGGCCTCCTTGCCCGGACTGGCGCCGCCCAAGCCGATCCCGATCAAGGACCGCGCCTCGATCCTCTTTATCGAGAAGGGCCAGCTCGACGTGCGGGACGGCGCCTTCGTCGTGGTCGATGCGCGCGGCGTGCGCACCCACATCCCGGTCGGCGGCCTGGCCTGTCTGATGCTCGAGCCTGGCGCCCGCATCTCGCACGCGGCGACCGCACTGGCCGCCCGGGTCGGCTGTCTGATCATCTGGATCGGCGAGGCCGGGGTGCGGCTCTATGCGGCAGGCCAGCCCGGCGGGGCGCGCGCCGACCGCCTGCTCTACCAGGCCGGCCTCGCGCTCGACGAAGAGGCGCGCCTGCGCGTCGTGCGCAAGATGTTTGAGCTGCGTTTCGGCGAGCCGGCGCCCTTGCGCCGTTCGGTCGAGCAGCTTCGCGGCATCGAAGGCGCGCGGGTCAAGCGGCTCTATCAGAACTTGGCCAAGCGCTATGGTGTCAGCTGGCGGGCGCGCCGCTACGATCCGGGCGATTGGGACGCCGCCGATCTGCCGAACCGCTGTTTGAGCCAGGCGACGGCCTGCCTCTACGGCCTGAGCGAGGCGGCGATCCTCGCCGCCGGCTACGCGCCGGCGATCGGCTTTCTGCACAGCGGCAAGCCCCAGTCCTTCGTCTATGACCTGGCCGACATCTTCAAGTTCGACACGGTCGTGCCGGTGGCGTTCCGCGTGGCGGCCAGGGCGGAGCGCGGCAAGGGCCAGGCGGCGCACGACCCGATCGGCCAGGTCCGGCGCGCGTGCCGCGATTCCTTCCGTCAAAGTGGCCTGCTCCAGCGCCTGATCCCGACCATCGACGAAATCCTCGGCGCAGGCGGCCTGGCGCCGCCGGAGATGCCGGAGGACGGACAGCCGGTCGCGATTCCGGAGGAGACCTCGGGCGATGCTGGTCATCGTGGTTGAGAACGCGCCGCCGCGTCTGCGCGGGCGCCTGGCGGTCTGGCTGCTGGAGATCCGCGCCGGCGTCTACGTGGGCAACTACGGCCGGCGCACGCGCGAGATGATCTGGCGCCAGGTGCGCGAGGCGATCGGCGACGGCGATGCCGTCATCGCCTGGCGGGCGGCGAACGACGCCGGCTTCGACTTCGACACCTGCGGCGTCAACCGGCGCGTGCCGGTCGATCTCGACGGCTTCAAGCTGGTGAGCTTCCTCAAGGCGGACACCTCTGAAGCCGCCGAAAAAGAGGCGACGACGAAGACCCGTTGAGCCCGGAAAGAACGCTCCGGGAACGGCGGTGCGCTGTTTGACATCGTGAATCTGCTTGTGGGACAAGTGCTTCCACGAAGAGTGTTCCCCGCGGGCGCGGGGATGAACCGTCGCCGGTCATGCTCTCGTAGGTGACCAGCGCGATTCGGGCGCCCTGTGGGTCGATTTCAGAGTCCGGGACGGCAACACGTATACGGTCAGCCGCCAGTTCGATGGCGACGGCACGTGTACCGCCC
>JAKSDN010000954.1 GCA_022360075.1 Kiloniellales bacterium
CGAAGGCGCTAGAGACCTCAACGCCTTCATCACCGAGACGCCGGAGCACGCGCTGCGCATGGCCGAGGCGTCCGACCAGCGGCGCCGAAGCAACGGCGACTCCCTGGGCGTGCTCGAGGGCATTCCGCTGGCGATCAAGGACCTCTTCTGCACCGAGGGCGTCTTGACGACGGCGGGCTCGCACATCCTCGACGGTTTCCATCCGCCTTACGAGTCGACGGTGACCGCCAATCTTTGGTGCGCCGGCGGGGTCATGCTCGGCAAGACCAACCTGGACGAGTTCGCCATGGGCTCGTCCAACACAACGTCCTATTTCGGCGAGGTGCACAATCCGTGGGTTCCTGCGGACGAGCCTGACGCGCGGCTGGTCCCGGGCGGTTCTTCCGGCGGCTCGGCCGCGGCCGTGGCCGCGCGCGTTGCGCTTGGCGCGACCGGCACCGACACCGGTGGCTCGATCCGCCAGCCGGCCGCCTTCTGCGGCATCGTCGGGCTCAAGCCGACCTATGGCCGCTGCTCGCGCTGGGGCGTCGTCGCCTTCGCCTCCTCGCTCGACCAGCCCGGCCCGCTGACCCGCTCGGTGCGCGACGCGGCGATCATGCTGCGCGGCATGGCCGGCTACGACCCCAAGGATTCGACCAGCGTCGACCGGCCCGTGCCGGACTACGAGGCGGCGCTGACCGGCGACATCCGCGGCCTGAAGGTCGGCATCCCCAAGGAGTACCGCCTCGACGGCATGCCGGGCGAGATCGAGATCCTCTGGCAGCAGGGCGCCGACTGGCTGCGCGCGGCCGGCGCGGAGATCGTCGAGATCTCGCTGCCCCACACCCGCTACGCGCTGCCCTGCTACTACATCATCGCGCCCGCCGAGGCCTCCTCGAATCTGGCGCGCTACGACGGCGTGCGCTTCGGCCTGCGGGTCGAGGGCGAGTCCCTGACCGACATGTACGAGGCGACCCGTGGCGAGGGCTTCGGCGCCGAGGTCAAGCGGCGCGTGCTGATCGGGACCTACGTGCTCTCCGCCGGCTACTACGATGCCTACTACAACAAGGCGCGGCGGGTGCGCAGTGTGCTGGCGCGCGACTTCAATGAGGCCTTCGAGGCGGTCGACGTCGTCCTGACCCCGACCGCGCCCTCGGCGGCCTTCGCGATCGGCGAGAAGATGGACGATCCCATCGCGATGTACCTGAACGACGTCTTCACCGTGCCGGCCAGCATGACCGGCCTGCCTGGCATCTCGGTGCCGGCCGGCCTTTCCGAGGACGGCCTGCCGCTCGGCCTGCAGCTCATCGGCCGCGCCTTCGACGAGGAGACCGTGCTGCGCGTCGCAGAGGTGCTGGAGAGCGCGGCCGGCTTCGAGGCGGAGCCACCGGCGGTGGGAGATGCGTGAGCGTTGTGTTGGCGGGCGGCGCGATCCTCATGCTTCGACAGGCTCAGCATGAGGCGATGGGATTGAGCGTGACGAACCTAACCCCTCGTCCTGAGCTTGTCGAAGGGTGAGGATCGCTCACGCCCATGAACCCCGCTCCCCTCATCGAAAATAAGGACCTGCGCGTCGCGCGCTGTCGGCACGGCTTGATGCTCTATAGCGTCAACGACGTCTTCATCGGCCGATCCCTGGCGCTCTACGGCGAGTACTGCGAGGAAGAAGCGGCCCTCTACCGAAGCCTACTCCGGGAGGGCGATATCGTGATCGAGGCCGGGGCGAACATCGGTTGCTTCACCCTGGTGCTCGCCGGGACGGTCGGCGCTAAGGGAGCTGTGCTTGCCTTCGAGCCACAGCGCCAGGTCTTTCAGATGCTCTGCGCCAACCTGGCGCTGAACGGCGTGGCCAACGTGCGGACCTGGCAGGCCGGTCTCGGCGCGGCGGCGGGCCAGCTCACCGTGCCGCCGGTCAACTATCACAAGGCCGGCAACTTCGGCGGGATCTCCTTGACCGAGGCAGGGCAGGGGGAACGCGTTGCGATCGCCACCATCGACAGCTTGGGTCTCGGGCGCTGCAGCCTGATCAAGATCGACGTGCAGGGCATGGAGGGCGAGGTCCTGCGCGGCGCCCAGGCGACGATCGAGAAGACGCGGCCCGTGCTCTACGTCGAGAACGACCTCAAGGAGAAGTCGCCGGCGCTGATCCAACAGCTCTTCGAACTCGGCTACCGGCTCTATTGGCACCTGCCCCGCCTGTTCAGCGAGCAGAACTACTTCGGCAACGCCGAGAACGTCTTTGTCAGCAAGAGCGAAAAGGGATTGCTCCAGCGCTTGAACATAAACATGTTGGGCTTGCCGAAGAGCGATACGCGGCAGGTGAGACTGCGCGAAATCACCTCGCCGGACGACTGGTGGCGTGCGGCATGAGCGACAGCAGAACCTTAGGGACACAGCATCCATGTCTCTGATCAAAGGCGATACGGGCGAGTGGGAGGTCGTGGTCGGCCTCGAGGTTCACGCCCAGATCATCTCCGAGTCGAAGCTCTTCTCCGGCGCGGCGACCGCCTTCGGGGCCGAGCCCAACAGCCAGGTCTCGACCGTCGATGCCGCTTTTCCGGGCATGCTGCCCGTGCTCAATGGCCACGCGGTCGAGCAGGCGGTGCGCACCGGCCTGGGGCTCAAGGCCGAGATCAATCTGCACTCGGAATTCGAGCGCAAGAACTACTTCTACCCCGATTTGCCGGCTGGCTATCAGATCTCGCAGTATCTCGAGCCGGTGGTCGGCAACGGCACGGTCCTGCTCGATCTCGAGGACGGCTCGACGCGCGAGGTCGGCATCGAGCGCCTGCACATGGAACAGGATGCCGGCAAGAGCCTGCACGACCAGCACCCGAGCAAGACGTACGTCGATCTCAACCGGGCCGGCGTGCCGCTGATGGAGATCGTCTCCAAGCCCGATCTTCGTTCGTCGGAAGAAGCCGGCGCCTATCTGCGCAAGCTGCGCTCGATCCTGCGCTATCTCGGCACCTGCGACGGCAACATGGAGGAGGGCTCGATGCGCTGCGACGTGAACGTCTCGGTGCGCCGGCCCGGCGCCGCGCTCGGCACGCGCTGCGAGATCAAGAACGTCAACTCCGTGCGCTTCGTGCAGCAGGCGATCGACTACGAGGCGCGGCGCCAGGTGGGCGTGATCGAAGAGGGCGGCGAGATCGAGCAGGAGACCCGGCTGTTCGATGCCGAGCGCGGCCAGACCCGCTCCATGCGCTCCAAGGAGGAGGCGCACGACTACCGTTATTTCCCGGACCCCGATCTGCTGCCGCTCGACCTCGATCCGGACTGGATCGAGGAAATCCGAGGTGACCTGCCCGAGCTGCCCGACGAGAAGAAGCAGCGCTTCATTGAGGCCTTCGGCCTCTCGGCTTACGATGCCGGCGTGTTGGTTGCCGAGAAGGCGAACGCCGAGTTCTTCGAGGCGGTCGTCGCCGCCGGCAGCGATCCCAAGACCGCCGCCAACTGGGTGACCGGCGCGTTTTTCGGCGCCCTCAACCGCAGCGGTCTTGAGCTTGCCGAAGCGCCGGTCGATGCGGCGAAGCTCGGCGGCCTCTTGGCGCTCATCAAGGACGGCACGATCTCCGGGCGCATCGCCAAGGAGGTCTTCGAGGCCATGTGGGAGAGCGGCAAGGCGGCCGCGGA
>JAKSDN010000313.1 GCA_022360075.1 Kiloniellales bacterium
GGCTGTTCGCACTTTACCCAGCCTGGCAGGCCGCGAGACACCCCCGATGAGGAAACCACCAACCGGAGAGCCGGATGCGGGAAAACCGCACGTCCGGTTCGGAGGGCGGGGAGGGCAAACGCCCTTCCCGACCCCTATAAGGCCTCAGGATCGTCGTGCAGCGACATCCAGAAGTCCGATCGAAGAGTTCCCGAGGTCCGACGCGGAAAGGTGGTCACTGGCTTGATCGCTCTCGTCGACCTGGACCCGCGCTAAAAGGTCAACGCGCATTCGTCGACGGAAACGTAGATCCTCTGAAAGTAAACCGGCCGGTTCTCGGCGGTATAGGCCCGGGCGCAGATCTCGTAATGGTCGCCTTTGCCCGAAAGCTGGTAGATCTCGGCGGTCTTGGGATCGAGCGTGACGGTCTTCACGAGATGGGACGCGCCGGCCGTGACGATGCCGAATCTCTCCTCCAGGTAAGGGCGGATGTTCATCATCTCCAGCTCGCCATGGCCGCCTTCCAGCAGACCGGGCACCCGGGACTCCTCAATGAACATCTCCGAGCCGGCTCGGGTGCCGTCCGACATGACATAGCGCCGGCGAATTCGAACGAAGCTATCGTAGGCGCCGAGGTAATCGGACCAGTCCCCGCGCTCGGTGACGCGATCGAGCCGCACCCGTGATCTCGCGATGCGCAGCGGTGTGCCGTCGCTCTTGGACGCGAAGCGAAAGTGCCAGACCGCGTGGGTCAGGGGCTCCGTCGAGGCGACCCGGCTGCCGTCGCCGCGCCGCCGCACGATCACGCCTATTTGCTGAAGCTGGCGCAGCGCGGCCTGGGTCGTGCCGAGGCTGACGCCGAGGATCTCCGTCAGGCGCTTCTCGGACGGCAGCACGTCGCCCGGCGAAAGCTCGCCCGAGCGAATGACGTTGACGATGGCCAGGCGGGCGGCCGTGCGTTTCGTGCGTCCACCGACCGTCCTGGTCTGCGTCATCTGATCGGCCAGACTCCGCTCGAGTCCTCGAAGGGAGGCCTTCGGCAAGCTTCCGGGCGGCTTCGGGGATTTGGACAGAGTTGCGGTCACGGACGGCGCTTCACGGCGGATCGCAGCAGGACGACGGCGGTCAAGGCGAGGCAGACCAGGGCTATGGGGCTTTCGAAGACGATCCACAGGTCGGAGCGGTACAGCAACAGCGATTGCCTGAGCGAGGTCTCGAACATGCCACCCAAGAGAAAGCCGATCACGAGACAGACGACGGAGTAGCCCGTGCGGCGCATGGCGAGGCCGATCCCGGCAAAGGCCAACATGACCGCGACGTCGAACAGCGACTGGCCGGGCAGGTAGACGCCCACGATGCAAAGCACGATAACCGGCGGCAGGATGAAGGTCTTGGGCGTGCGCGCGATCAGGGCCCAGAGCGGAATGCCGAGCTTGCCGACGACCAGATGAACGGCATTGGCCATCAGCATGGAC
>JAKSDN010000732.1 GCA_022360075.1 Kiloniellales bacterium
AAGGGGCGGGTCGCCGGCGAGCAGTCGTCGCGCAACTGGGGCTGGATCCGCAAGCAGGGCCGGGACCTGCGCGAGCTGCCGCTGATGATCGAAAGCCAGCGGCTGTGGCGCCAGATCGAGGCCGACGTCGGCGCGG
This sequence comes from Kiloniellales bacterium, assembly GCA_022360075.1. Next base: position 137 of record JAKSDN010000732.1, read on the forward strand.
ACATCGGCCTGCGCGAAGGCGGCTCGACCTACCTGGCGGAAACCGCGGAGGAACTCGACGAGCGCGCCGCCTGGCTGGAGAAGGCCCGCGACTTCCAGCTCGACAGCCGCCTCCTGAGCGGCGCGGAAGTGGATGCCATGCTCGGGCAGTCGGCCGCGCGCTTCGTCGGGGCCATCCACACGCCCAGCGACATCTACGCCGAGCCGGCCCGCGCCGTGCCGGCCGTAGCCCGGCTCGCGGCGGCGGCCGGGGCGGAGATTTTCGAGGAAACCGCGGTCCGCACCATCGAGCGTTCCGGCGGCAAGCTCGCGCAGGTGGTCACCGAGCACGGCAGCATCGCTTGCAATGCCGCCCTGCTCGCCGGCGGCGTCTGGTCGCGGCCCTTTCTGGAGAACATCGGCCTTTCGCTGCCACAGCTCGCGGTGCAGTCCTCGGCCCAGCGTACCACCGCCGCGCCGCTGATCTCCAAGAGCACCCTCGGCGCCACCGGCGCCTCGCTGCGGCGGCGCCTCGACGGCGGCTACACGATCGCCCGCAGCGGCGCGGCACGCTTCGACATCATTCCCGCCGCCTTCAAGCACTTCGCCGCCTTCACGCCGATCCTGAAGGAGCGCTGGCGCATTCTGAAGCTGCGCTTCGGCAGCACCTACTTCGGTCCCCTCGGCAGGCACCGCTGGCAGGGCGACGAGGTCAGCCCCTTCGAGGCTCTGCGCGTCTTCGACCCGGAACCCGATCACCGGCTCCTCGACGACGTGCTGCGCTCGGCCAAGGGGCTGTTCCCTCAGCTTGCCGAAGCCGCGCCGGTCGAGCGCTGGGGCGGGATGATCGACGTGACGCCCGACGAGATTCCGGTGATCGGAACGCTCGAGGACCTGCCGGGCCTGGTGATCGCGACCGGCCTGTCGGGCCATGGCTTCGGGCTCGGCCCCGGGGCGGGCTATCTCGCGGCCCAGCTCGCCGCCGGCCAGGCGCCGCTCGTCGATCCCTCGCCCTTCCGCTACGAGAGGTTCGCGCCGTGAGCCTGCCGGACATCGCCATCGTCGGGGCCGGGATCACCGGCTGCAGCGCCGCCTACTACCTGGCCCAGGCCGGGGCCCGTGTCACGGTAATTGAGGCTTACGGTCCCGCGGCGATGGCCTCGGGCTGGACCCTGGCCGGCGTGCGGCAATCCGGGCGTCATCCGGCGGAGCTGCCGCTGGCGCGCCGGGCGGTGGCGCTTTGGCCCGACCTCGAGGCCGAGCTCGGCGCCGCGACACACTACCGCCAGGACGGCAACCTGCGCCTGGCCCGCAGCCCGGCGGAGGTGGAGACGATCCGGCAGCTGGTGGCGGCGCAGACCGCCCTCGGTCTCGATCTGCGGTTTCTCGGCGACAACAATGCTCTGCGCGAGATCGCGCCGGCGCTGTCCGCGCGCATCCTGGCGGGCTCCTTCTGCCCGACCGACGGGCATGCCGACCCGGTGGCGAGCGTTGCGGCCTTTCACGGCGCGGCACAGCGCCACGGCGCCACCTTCCACTTCGGCGAGCGGGTCGCGGCGCTCGAGATCGAAGGCGGGCGCCTGCAAGCGCTGCGCACGAACGCCCGGCGGCTGCCGGCCGGCCTCTGCATCCTCGCCAACGGCTTCGGCGCCAACGCGCTTCTGGCGCCGCTGGGCCTCGGCATTCCGCTGCGCATCCCCATGGTGACGGTGATCCAGACGGCGCCCCTGCCGCCGACCCTGGCGCCGGTGCTCGGGGTCGCCAACGCCAACTGCGCGGCGCGGCAGCAGGTCGACGGCTGTCTGCGCGTCACCAGCGGCGCCGAGGACTGGCACGGCGAGATCGGCGAGACCGAAGACGGCCGCCCGAAGGTGGAGCCCACGACCGCCAGCGTGAAGCGCACGATCGATCTCGTCGGCGCGCTGCTGCCGGCCTTCGCCGAAGCCCGCGTGAAGCGGCTCTGGGCAGGCTTGTTGGACCTGACGCCCGATGCCCTGCCGGTGATCGACTGGGCCCCGGGAACTGAGGGCCTGATCGTCGCGGCCGGCTTCTCCGGCCACGGCTTCGGCATCGGCCCGGCGACCGGCGAGATCCTGCGCGACCTGGCCCTGAGCCGGCGGCCAGAGCTCGACATCGGCGCCTTCGCCTTCGATCGTCCAGCGATTTCAGGCGACGAGGCCGAGCCGGCACCGTTGACCCTGCATGGATGAAACGAAGACTCCTCGGTCCGCATCGAAAACGGTCGCGAGCGAGGCTGCCGCCATCGAGCGGTGCGCGCCGCGGGCATCGACATCATCGCCGAAAAAGAACTTTGCAAGGAGGTTGCAATGCTGGACCCCGAGGGCCGGGTCATCATGGTGTCGGGTGCGAGCCGGGGCATCGGCCGCGCCATCGCCGAGACGCTCCACCGGAAGGGCTACGCGCTCAGCCTCGGTGTCCGTGATCCGCAGGCGCTGAGCCAGGCGCTAAATGAGCTGGGCGGCGAGCACCTGCTCTGCTGCCGCTACGTCGCCGAGGAACGCGCCACGCATGAGAGCTGGTTGGCGGAGACCTTGAGCCGCTACGGGCGCGTCGACGGCTTGGTCAACAACGCGGGCGGCACGGTTCCCTTCACGATCGAGGAGGGTGACGAGGAAGACCTCGACCGACTCTGGGCGGTGAACGTCAAGGGACCGCTGTTCATGACGCGGCTCTGCCTGCCGCACTTGAAGGCCGCCGGCAGTGGGCGGATCGTCAACGTCTCCTCGCTCTCCGGCAAGCGCGTGCGCAACGAGAACGTCGCCTACAACATGACCAAGCATGCGTTGATGGCGCTGACCCACGGCAGTCGCCGTCTGGGCTGGGAGTCGGGCGTGCGCGTGACCGCGCTCTGCCCCAGCTTCGTGCGCACGGACCTGACCGCCGACGCGACCAAGATCGGCCGTAACGAGATGATCGATCCCGACGATCTCGCGGAGCTGGCCGCAACCGTCATCGCCCTGCCCAACAACGCCGCGGTTGCCGAGCTGCTGGTGAACTGCCGCCTCGAAGACACGCTTTAGATGCTGCCTTTGGCGGTGGACAGGGGTATCGCCAGGTGCCAGAGTTTCGGCCTAAAAAAGAAGAGGAGAGGGACATGAAAGTCGGGTTACTCACGTCCGTTGCAGGCGCATTGTTGCTGACGGCCTCGCTCGCCCAGGCAGCCGGCACGACGTTGAACGTTGGCATGGGCTCGGCGGACGCGGGCAAGCTGGATCCTCACGTTGCGACGACCACGCCGGACAAGGGCCTGTTGCACTGGATGTTCAACGGCCTCGTGCGGATCGAGCCGGGCCAGGCGAGCCCGGCCCACATCGAACCGGATTTGGCGGAAAGCTGGACGTCCTCCGAGGACGGCTTGGAATGGGTCTTCACGCTGCGCCAGGGCGTCCAGTGCCACGGCGAATACGGTGAGCTCGACGCCAATGACGTCGTCTTCTCCCTGAAGCGCGCGGCGAACAAGGAGACCTCGGGCTTCGCGAACGACTTCAAGGCGCTGTCCTCGATCGAGGCGACCGGCGACTACGAGGTCAAGATCACGCTGTCGG
>JAKSDN010000197.1 GCA_022360075.1 Kiloniellales bacterium
CATCGGCACCGCGAATGGCTACGGCGAGGTAACGGTGACCGGCGACGGTGCGCTGGCGGCGGAGAATCAGATCTTCATCGGTACCAACGGTGTCGTCAGCGGTGGTGGTCGACTGATCGCCGGCACGGCTCAAAACAACCGCGGCGCGATCGACACCGGCGGCGAGCCGGGTGCGCTGACTGTCTTGGGCAATTACGACCAGATCGGCGGCAATCTGAACCTGCTGCTGGGCGGCCGCAGCGGCCGCATGCAGATCACCGGCCAGGCCAGCTTCACCGCCACCGCCGCTGTCACCTTCACCGTGCTGTCCCTGGCCGAGAGCTATGCGGCGCAGTTCGGCGACACCTTCCTGTTCGAGACCCTGGGCGGGCTCGAGGGGCTCGACCTCAGCGGCAACCCGCCGCAGGGCGCGAACACGATCGACATCCAAGACGCGAACCTGCCGGTGGGTTTCAGGCTGAACAACGAGTTCATGGGCGACAGCGTGCGCTTCACCGTCGTGCGCACGGACGCCGAGCTGCAGATCGATCCGGGGGTCGACGGCGACTTCATCGTCGGCCCGGACGAGCAGGTCCTGTTCACAAGCGACAGCAACGTCACCATCGACAGCCTGACCATCGATAGCCGCGCCGACGGCGAGTTCGATCTGGAGGCCGATGCCGCCTTCAACGGCATCCTGAACGTGACCAACGACATCGACGTGATCGGCGGCAGCCCTTCGATCCTCGCCCTCAACGGCACCGCGAGCGCCGCCAACCTCGATATCGACGGCGACTCGAGCGTGGCGATCGCCTCCGGTGCCACGGTGACGATCGCGAACCTGGTCTCGGTCGACGGCAGCGCCGCCGCACCTGCGGCGCTGACCGTCAATGGCACGCTGAACGCGCGGGCGCTCGAAGTGGCGGGTGAATCCGGCACGTCGGGCAGGGCGACCGTCGCCGGCGGTGATGCACTCGTCCGCTTGACGGCGGATGCAGGCGCCGCATCTCAGCTACGAGTGGGGTCTAACCAGCCGAACAGCGACGGCACGCTCGAGGTGCTCGACGGCGCGCGGATCGAGCTGGCGGCGCCGCAAAGCTCGCCCGAATTCTTCACGCAGATGGACATCGGGCGCCTGGAGGGCGCGAAGGGCACAGTCTTGGTCGACGGCCCCGGCTCGATCATCGAGGTGACGGGCCCGACAGGCACGAAGCCATTCATCCGCGTCGGCCGCGTGGGCGAAGCGGATGTGACGGTGAGCGACTTCGGCCAGATCGTCATCGATGCCGATTTGGCGTTTCTCCAGGTCGGTCGCGGGGACACCGACTTTCTCGACAGAGTCCCGCTGGCGCCACAGAGCAGCCTTGAGATCCTGAGTGGCGGTCGGTTCACGTTGGAGAGCACGGAGACGGGCGTGCTCGATGGCATGAGCGTGGGGCGCCTTCCGAACGGCAACGGCTTGGTGCTTGTCTCCGGGTTCGGCTCGAAGCTTGAGCTGTTGGCCACCGACGGTGCCTCCATGACCGTGGGCTTCGAAGGCACTGGTGAGCTGATCGTCGAGAAGAGCGGCAGCGTCGAGGCCCACTTCATGTTCCTCGGCGCGGAAGACGGCGCCTTCGGCAAGGTGACGATCGACGGCACGCCCGATGGGGATGGCCCGGCTTCCGAGATTCGGCTGACCGGTCTCGACTCCGAGAATGCCGGCCCCTTCCTGAATGTCGGCGAGGCGCAGCCCGCCAACGGCAGCGACGTCAGCGGGCAACTCGATGTGATCGACGGCGGCCGCCTAATCTTCGACCCGCAGGGCGTGCCGGCCGACGACCGCAGCGCAGGCTTCAACGTCGGCGGCTCGTTCAACGACCAGGGCAAGGGTCTCGCCAATGTGATCGGCGAGGGCTCGCTGATCGAGATTCGGGGCGCGGAGAACTTCTTTGCGGTTGGCCGGGACGGCGTCGGCACGCTCAACATCACCGGCGGCGGCAAGGTGATCAACGAGAATGCCGACGATAGCGGCGTCGGCTTTGCCGGCGTGGCGCTCGGTAGCAGCGGAACGATCGTCGTCGACGGTGACGGCTCCGAGCTCGATGCGGGCAACTTCCTCGGTCTGGGCATCGGCTTCGGCAATACACCCGGCGGTACGGCGAACGTCGACGTGACGAACGGCGGCCTGATCAAGTCGTTCGCCACGAACCTCGGCAATGGGACCCTCGATATCGAGTCCGGCAGCCGTTTCGAGGGCACTTTCCTCAGCATCGCACGGATCGCGGGCAGTTCCTCGACGGTAACGCTCAATGGGACGGGCTCGACCATCGCCCTGACCGGCGATGACGGCAGTCAGGCGGCTTTCCTGCAGGTCGGCCGCGGAGGCACCGGGGCGTTGAACCTGGATGAGGGCGCGAGCCTCGTCATCGACGGCGGCAATGCCTTGTTCCCCGGCATCAATATCGGTCGGGATCTTGGCTCTGACGGGACGATGACTCTGGCCCGCGGCTCCAGCACGACGATCGTCGGCGACCTCTCGGGCGCGAATGCCGCCTTGGTCTCGGTGGGCCGCGACGGCACGGGCTCGCTCACCCTGACCGAGGGCTCGACCTTCACCAACGACGACGAGGGCCGCGTCTTCATCGGTCGGGAATCCACGGGCGTCGGCACGGTCACGGTCGGCGACGACAATTCCGGCGAGGACTCGATCCTGGATGCCGGCTTCCAGCTCCTAATCGCCACGGCCTTCGACTTCGACAACGATACGGTCTTGGGCCCGGAGACAGGCGGCGTCGGAACGCTCATCATCGGCGAGGAGGGTGAAGTTCTCGCCGAGGAGACCTTCATCGGCGTCGGCGGCACGCTGTCGGGGAACGGCACGCTCGAGAGCGACGTCAACCTGCTGGGCGGGACGATCGCGCCGGGCCTGCCGCGCGAAAACCCCGACGTGCCGGGCGTCCTGGGCATCCTCGGCGACCTGACCATCGACGGCGGCAGCCTGGAGCTCGAGCTCGGCGGCACCCAGGACGGCCAATCGGACAAGCTCTTGGTGGGCGGCAGCGTGACTCTGTCAGGCGGATCGCTCGTTCTCGACCTGGTGAACGACTACAACCCCCAAGCCCAGGATACGATCGAGTTCCTCTTGACCGGCGACACCATCGCCATCGACGCCGGATTCGCGCCCGAGGATCTCTCCTTCGGGATCTACGGGATCGAGACCGGCATCACCTTCGGGGCCTTCGGCACCGTGGCCGACGCGGACATCGACATCGACGACGCGGACGATTTCACCGCCGCCATCGTGTTCGAAACGGCGATCGGCACGGGTGACAACGCCTTCTTCCAGGGTGGCACGATCAACGACGTCTTTGCCGGGCGCGATGGCACCGACACGATCACGGGCGGCGCCGGCGACGACACGCTGAGCGGCGGTCTCGGCGGCGACACGCTGACCGGCGGATCGGGGCTCGACACCTTCTTCTATGCCACGACGAATGACGGGACGAGCGTGGCGAACGACGCCGCGGTGCCGGACGGCGCCGGCGATCTCATCACCGATTTCGCGCCGAGCGACGACCTCTTCGCCTTCGATGCCGCGCAGTTCACCGGCCTCGACCCCTTCGCCTCCGGCAATGGCTTCCAGAATTTCGTCGACCGCGCCGCCTTCGAGGCCCTGAACGGCGACGATGTCGCCTACGATGGCACGAACTCGGGTCAGGCGGCCGGCTCTTTCGTGATCCAGGACAGCCAGGGCAACGTCGTCTACGACCCCGACGTGGCGGCGCCGGGCTACACAGTGGTCGCCAATGTCGGCGACGCGGCGGTCAGCGCCGACGAAAACGAAAACTTCACCGTCGTCTAGGGCAGGGTGCGGGGCGAGGCGAGTGGCGGAAAAACCCAGAGCCTGGCTGCGGCCGATCCTGAAGCCGATCCGCGGTCTTTATCGCGAAGTACTGGTGGTCTCGCTCTTCGTCAATCTGCTGATCCTGGCGGTGCCGCTCTTCGTGCTCTCGGTCTACGACCGGGTGATCTTCCACGAGGGGCTCAGTACGCTGCAGGCGCTGCTCCTTGGTATGGGCATCGCGATCGCCTTCGATCTGATCCTGCGCCAGGCCCGCAGCCGTGTCCTCCAGAAGGTCGCCTTGCAGATCGACGTCGAAGTCGGCCGGGCGCTCTTCGCCAAGATCACCGCCCTGCCGCTGCGCACGCTGGAGACGCGGCCGGCGGCCTTCTGGCAGGCGCTGTTCCGCGACATCGAGACCCTGCGCAACACCCTGTCCGGGGCGACGGCCGTGTTGCTCTGCGATCTGCCCTTCATCCTGCTGTTCTTCGTGTTGATCGCCGTCATTGCCGCGCCGATCGCCTGGATCCTGCTGGTGATCCTGGGTGTGATGCTTGTGATCGCCGCGGCCAGCGGCTTGGTGGTCGGACGGGCCAGCCGGCGCGAGCGCGAGACCTCGATGGCGCGCGACGCCCTCGTCGCCGAGATGATCGCCGGCCGGGCGACGGCCAAGGCCCTGGCGCTCGAGCCCTCGCTGCGCGCCGGCTGGGAAGAGCGCCACGCCGACACGATCGACACGGCGCTCGCGCGCGGCCGACGCGCCGATGTCTTCCTCAACCTCGGCAACTCCATGATCATGCTGACCACCGTGGCGCTGACCACGGGCGGGGCGCTTGCGATCCTCGAGCAGAAAATGACGATCGGCGCGCTCGTCGCGGCCAACATCCTCGGCATGCGCTTCATCGGGCCGCTCGTGCAGCTCGTCAACAACTGGCGCAACTTCGCCGCCTACCGCGATGCCGCCAAGCGTCTCGGCGAGGTCTTCGCGGCCGAGGAGGAGCGCGGCGAGGCCGCTCTCGAGTTGCCGCGGCCCAAAGGCTCTTTGGCGGCCGAGGACCTGACCTTCCGCTACGACGAGGACGGCCATCCCGTGATCGATGGCATCACCATGCGGCTGGGGCCGGGCGGCCTGCACGGCATCCTCGGGCGCAATGGCAGCGGCAAGACGACGCTGCTCAAGCTGCTCCAGGGCCTCTACCGGCCGAGCGCGGGCCGCGTGCTGCTCGACGGCGGCGAGATCACCCAGTTCACGCGCGCCCAGATCGCCGAGTGGATCGGCTACGTGCCCCAGGACTGCTTCCTCTTCGCCGGCTCGATCCGCGACAACATCGCCAAGGGCAAGCCCGACGCGTCCGACGCCGAGATCCTCGCCGCCGCGGAGAAGGCCGGCGTGCACCGCTATGTCCTCGATCTTTCCGATGGCTACGGCACCGAGATCGGCGAGGCCGGCGGCCGGCTCTCCGGCGGGCAGCGCCAGCGCATCGCGATCGCGCGCGCCCTGCTGCGCGATCCGCCGGTGCTTTTGCTGGACGAGCCCTCGGCGAACCTGGACCGCCAGGCCGAGGAGGAGTTCCGCGACTGCCTGAAGGCGCTGAGCCGCAACCATACCGTCGTCATGGTCACCCACAGCCCGACCCTGCTCGCGGCCTGCGACAGCGTCATGGCTCTGACTTCCGGCAAGATCGCGCTTGCAGGCCGCACCGATGAGGTGCTGCCGCGCATCACCGGCCGGCCGGCCGCGGCCGGCGTCGGGGAGGCGGGGACATGAGCAAGCTGGACCGCCTCGTCGCCGGCCAGCGGCGCTCGGGCTGGCGCCCCGTCGCCTGGCTGGTGATGCTGCTGCTTGCGGCCGGTATCGCCTGGGCCGCGGTCGCCGAGCTCGACGAGGTGGCCGTCGCGCCGGGCGAGATCGTGCCGCGCGACAAGGTCAAGGTGATCCAGCATCTCGAGGGCGGGATCATCGAGCGGATCTTGATCGAGGAGGGCAGCCGCGTGGCGCGCGGCGATCCTCTGGTCGAGCTCGAATTGCCGGTCAGCGACCTGAACATCGAGGAGATCCAGGTCCGCCTCGCCAGCCTCGTCTTGAGGCTTGCGCGTCTGAGCGCCGAGGCGGAGGGGGGCGAGGTCGTCTTTCCCGAGGCCGAGGCCGCGCGTCATCCCGATCTCGCCGCTGCCGAGCTCCAGTCCTTCATAGCGCGGCGCGAGCAGCACCGCAGCCGCCGGTTGTCGCTCACCGAGCAGCAGACCCAGCGCAGCCTGGCGATCAAGGAGCTGAAGGCGACGCAAGGCGCGATCCGGACCGATCTCGCCATGTCGCGCCAGAATCTGGCCATGTCCGCCGATCTTCTGCGCGACCGACTGACCTCGAAGATGGAGCATCTGGAGCGCGAGCGCGAGGTCAAGCGGCTGGAGGGCGAGCTGGCGGCGCTACGCCCCGCCGTGCCGCGCGCCGAGGCCGCCCTGGCCGAGATCACCGAGAAGCTGCGCGAGGCCGACCTCGACCGCCTCAGGCAGGTGCGCGAGGAGACGCGCGATGCCGAGCTGGAGCTCGCCCAGACCCGCGAGCTGCTGGCCGAGGCGACGCAGCAGGATTCCCGCACCGTGATCCGCAGTCCCGCCGACGGTGTGGTCAAGAACCTCCGTTTCCATACGATCGGCGGGGTGGTGCGGCCGGGCGACGCGCTCATGGAGCTGGTGCCGACCGACGAGAACCTCGTCGTCGAGGTCAAGCTGAGCCCGACCGATCGCGGCTATGTGGAAGTCGGCCAGGAGGCGAGGGCGAAGATCACGACTTACGACTTCGTGCGCTACGGCGCTCTCAGGGGGCGGATCGTGCAGATCTCGCCCGATTCGACGACCTCGCCGGAGGGCGAGCCCTATTACCGGGTCGTGATGGAGCCGGAACGCACCTATCTCGGCGAGGCGGCCGGCGAGCTGCCGATCATGCCGGGCATGCTGGCGACCGTCGACATCAAGACCGGCAAGAAGTCGGTTCTCTCCTACATCGTCGAGCCGGTCGTTCGGATTCGCGAAGAAGCCTTCCGCGAGCGCCTCTAGGGCCGCATCTCGACCGATAGGAGAAGCGGCCGGCCGAAGCCGGGCGGTCTGGCCACCACTATGTGGCGCGTCTTGGCAGCTTGAGCGGGCAAAGCGCCGCGAGTCCGCGTCGTCCCTGTGGGAAAGGCCACAATCCCGTCGGATTCATTGGCGTTTTCGGGCTGATTCGCCGCTCGGAGTGACTGCCGTCACTTTCTGCCCCACGTCTTTCTGCCCATTTGTCACACAAGAGACGGCGAAGCCTTCTTTGCAGCCAGGAGGCGAAGACATGGATCTGCGGAAAATCGGTTTCTCGATCATGGACGTTGCCGCGGCGATGATCGGCTTCCTGCTCTATGCCGTTCCGTTGCTGTTGATCGTATCCGTTCCCTTCATGGGCGGTCACTGAGCCCAAGGCTCCTTCGCCTCCGCCGCCGAGGCTTGGCATCCTGCTCCGAATTCCGGCCCCGAATCGCTTCGCGAGTCTTGGCAGCGCGCCGGTCTCGACTATCTTGTCCCTGCTGCCGCTAAAGGTCCGCCGATGGGGCGCCGTCGGCCCACGTGGGAGGGAACCAGGTTTGCCAAGATGGCTTCTGATCGGGCTCTTGATCGCCGCGACCGCCTTGGCGGGCGTTTCCTTGTTCGACATGAGGCGCGTGACCGTGCCGGACGCCTGCGTCACCGCCGACGAGGCGCTCAGGGCGCAGGACTACAATCGCGCCATTGATCACTATCTCCTCTGCCTCGATGCCGGCGACTATTCGGACCCCGTTCTCGCGCAGGTCTACTACGCCCTGGGCGTCGCCTATTCCGGCAAGGGCAATCACTATCAGGCGATCGAGGACTACAGCCGGTCGCTCGAGTTCGCTCCGGACAACGCCTGGGCCTACAACAACCGCTGCTGGAGCTATGGCCTGCTGCGTCGGGCCGAAGAGGCACTGGCCGACTGCGAGGAGGCCGTGCGGCTACTGCCGGACGAAGCCGCCATCCTCGACAGCCGCGCGCTCGCCCACTGGCTGCTCGACGACCACGACAAGGCCCGCCAGGACCTGGAACGCGCCCGCGAGCTCGATCCGTCGTTCCCGGCCTGGGACGCGCGATTTCGGGAGTTCGAGGGTTTCTACTAGGGCCCGCGACGCGGTCGCTCTGCGTTCCCGTCGTTTTCCGCCGTCATCCTCGACGCCGGCGGCCCGCAGCCCTAAGCTCTCGAAGGCCCCATGCCAAGGAGACGCGATGAGCGACCAGCAGAACGTCTTCGGCGAGCCGCTCGCTCTATGCTGTGCCTCGCCCGCCACCGGATTCTATCGCAACGGCTGTTGCGAGACCGGGCCTGAGGATCTCGGCCTTCATCTGATCTGCGCCGAGATGACCGAGGCCTTCCTCGCCTTCACCAAGGCGCAGGGCAACGACCTTTCGACGCCGCGCCCCCAGTTCGGTTTTCCGGGCCTCACACCGGGTGACCGTTGGTGCCTTTGCGCCGGCCGCTGGCGCGAGGCGCTCGACGCCGGCGTAGCGCCTCCTGTCGTGCTGGCCGCGACCCACGAGGAGGCGCTCGCGGTCGTGACCATCGACGACCTGAAGGCTCACGCGCTGGACCTGGCCTGACGAGGGACCTCGGGCATCGCGCCGAAGAGCGCTATGGCGAGTTGATTGCGCGGCGATCCTCCCCTTTTCGTTGGAGCGTCAAAAGTCCGGGCCGTGTTGGCCGTATCGAGCGATGGTGGCACTTTCCGGTCTTGGCTGCAGTGCCGGCGTGCGTGCTTCGAGACGCCCCTTTGGGGCTCCTCAGCATGAGGATAGGCCTTTGATGGCATTAAGATTGCTCCTCATACTGAGGAGCGCTCGACAGAGCGCGTCTCGAAGCACGCAGGCTCTTCATCCAGCGCTCCAAGCCCCTTGTCGTTCCTGTCGCAGAACGCCGATCCATCCTCGCCCGGACTTTTGCCATTCTTACCCCTCCCCCTTGATAGGGGAGGGTCGGGGTGGGGGTGACGACGCCGTAGGCGTCACACAAACGAAATGTGTGCAACCCGAAGGCCCCCTACCCGGCCAGCGGCAAGCTCATAATGATGGCCAGCCCGCCTTCCGCGCGGTTTTCCGCCCGTACGCTGCCGCCCAGCGCCTCGAGGTTGCGGCGCACGATCCAAAGGCCGATTCCCGGATGCGAATCAGCGCTTTCGCCACTGCCGCCACGCGCGCGTATCGCCTCCGGCTGCATCTCGATCTCGTCCTTCGGCCGCAAGGAGACGTAGCGCTCGAAGATCCGGTTCAGATAGGGCTCCGGCACCCCGGGGCCCCGGTCGCGCACGATCAGCTCGGCCTGACCGCCGTACTTCTTCAGCGCGACCTCGATGCCGCTGCCCTCCGGCGCCACGCTCAAGGCGTTGTCGACCACGTTCTCGATCACCGTCTCGATCAGGTCGTCGGTGGCGCGGATCACCACTTGCGGCTCGATCTTGGTGTCGAGATAGACCAGCTTGCTCATGAAGGTGTCGGCATAGGCGTCGAGCATGCGCCCGACAAGGCGCGAGAGATCCATGTCATGACGCGGCGCGTCGATCAACTCGGCCGTCGATTCGTCGAGCTGGCGAGCGCAGGCGACCAGGTAGTCGAGCCGATCGACCGATTCCTCTAACACTTCCAAAGCCCGCCGGCCGCGCAGGTTGTCCGCCGGCACGATCCGCCCGAGCGGCTCCAGCGACTGGCGCATGATCGCGATCGGGGTCTTGAAGGCATGGGCATTGTCCTCTGCCGCCCGTCGGATGCCCTCGGAGGAGTCCTGCAGCGCCCGGGTCATGCGGTCGAACTCGCCCGCGACCAGCGCCAGCTCGGGGATGCGGTTCTGCTCCTCGAAGCTGGTGCCCTGGGAACTGCCGCGGCTGATGCGGCGGGCCAGGCTGCGAAAACGCTTCAGCGAGCGCCAGATGCTGAAGAAGACGCCCATGCAGAGCAAGGCCATGACGAGGTAGATCACCGCCGCGACCCGAACCTCGAGGGTCTGCCAATAGGGCTGTCCTATGGAGGTGCCCAGAAAGGCCCCGGTCGCGTGGGTGGTCACCGCCACCCAGCAGCCGGCGTCGGTGTTGATCGGCGTGATCGAGGTGAGCAGCTCCTCCTGATTGCGCGGGTCGTTGTGGCGCAGGGCGATCGGCAGCTCGCCGACGCAGGTGCTGACCAGGTTGGTAAAGACGCCGCGCTCGATCAGTCGGTCGCGCTCCAGCTCCAGCTCGGTCGGCGGGACCAGGGGCTCTGCGGCCACGAGATAGAAGTTCTCCGCGCCGATCTTACCGGCCGGGCGAAACAGCACCTTCAGGCCGGTCGGCGGCCGCGACAGGCGCTTGACCTCCTCCGGCAACGCCAGCAACGGCGTGGGCTCGTCGCGCTCGACGACCGGGCGCAGGCTCTCGGCCAACAGGCGTCCCTGCTCCCGCACGCTTTCCAGAAGCAGGGTCTGCTTTTCGATGTCGGCCTGGCGAAACTCGGTATAGAGGATGACCGGCACGGTCACGAAGACCATCAGCAGCAAGAAGAGCTTGCCGATCAGCGAGCGCAGGAGCCGAGACACGCCGGTCTGATCGCGCCGCTCCTGGGAGACGGCGTCGATCAGATGCGTGCTCTCGACCGGGGTCATGACGGAGCCGTCAGGCGTCGGCGCCGGTGTCGTACGCGCCGTCCTCCCAGCGATAACCGAAACCGGGATAGTTCTCGATGCAGTCGAAGTTCGGATCGACGTCGCGGAACTTCTTGCGGATCCGCTTGATGAAGGAGCGGACGTTGGCGCGATAGCCGTCCGGGCCGTAGCCGGCTACGAAATCCTTGCCGCGCACCAGATCGTAGATCTGACGATAGGTCACGTCGTTGCCGATGTTCATCACCAGAAAGCGCACGATCGCGAACTCGGTCAGGGTCAGATCGACCTGCTGGCCCTGCCAGTAGGCGCGCTTGATGTGCAGGCGCAGCTCCAGGACATGACGCTTGAGGATCGGCGGCTCCGGCCCGGCCTCGCCGCCGGCGCCGTAGTTCTTCGTGCCCTCGGTGATCAGCTTGAGCCGCTGCAGGATGATCGAGAGGCGCCGGGATTTGTCGATGAAGTCGACCGCACCCCACTTCAGCGCGGCCTCCTCGTAGATCTCGTCGCTCAGTACGGTCAGGAAGATCACCGGCGTGTCGATGCGGCGTTGGCGCAGCGAGCGCAAGACCCCGAGGCCGTCGATTCCGGGCATCCGCCAATCGAGCAGGACGGCGTCGGCGGCGTCGCCAGTGAGTAGGTATTCAAGTGCCGATTCCCCGCAGTCGAAATCGACCACTTCGTAGCCTTCTTCGGCGAGGTTCAACCCCAGGGACTCGCGGAAGAGATCATCGTCGTCAACGAGGACGATCCTGGGCAACGGTGATTCGACAACGGTCGGCTGGACGGCTACGGCCACGTCAGGTCCCTCCACTTTCCTGGATCAGCTCGGAGAAGCACTTCTGGGTGAACTCTGCGGAATCCTCCGTCCCTTTGACCTCGTATGTCAGAGCCCGGTAGCTGCTGCCGTCGACGTTCGGATAGAAAAATATGCTGAGCACGCAACCACTTCCGTTGTAGGCCCAGACTCGCGCTGGCGGTTGAACCTCATCCAACGCCGGCACGCCGAGGAGCTTTTCGGTGGCGTCGAAGTCCAATCCGACCAAGCCCTCGACCGGCGGGTCGTTCGCTGGCTTGCTCAGAGCCGCGACCTGCAGCGGCCGCCGGCGCGGCAGGGGCGGCGGCGGCTCCTCGGCCAGCTCGAGCTCCATGTCCGGTGGCGGCGGATTGAGCAAACGCGCAACCGTCTCCGGAGTCCAACGCGAGTCCGGTAAGGCTACGCCTTTTTGATCCGTCGCCACGCAGCCGGCGAGCAACGTCAGCGTGAGTCCAATAGCTCCAAGCGGGCGAACCATTCCCGTGCTCCCGACTAGTGCCCGTCCCCAAAACCTAGCCGTAGTGGTTTTCGCCCTCGTAACGCAGACCGCACGGGACTCTATCGCGTTTCTCGCGGAATCGCGATAGCGCCGATTCGGCCCGAGTTCTCCCATCGCGTCAGGCATAAGCAGATTGGGGCACGAAGACCTGTGATAAAAATGTGATTGGCCGCGGGCTCAGGCCGCAGAATGACGGACGTCCGGGCGTTGAGGCTTACCGCTGTCCGTCGACGTCATTCCAAAAATGCCTTGTATCCCATCGTGTTAGATCGGGCGGCCCGATCTGGGCCAGCGAGGCGGCGCGTCCGCCTCGCTCGCCCGCGCCGTGGCCACGCCCGCCAAGCGCCTTGCGAGCGGATGAAGCAGGAACATTCGATGAACATCTGTGCAGGCTGCCTTCGGTGTTTGGGTGACGGGCGCAAGTCGGA
>JAKSDN010000117.1 GCA_022360075.1 Kiloniellales bacterium
CCAGTAGGTACCCGCATCCGGCGGCACGAAGTCGTAGACGAAGGTCTCGCCCGGCGCGATCGGGCTCTGCGTCACGTCGGGCACGCCGTCCATCGCGTTCGGCAGGCGGACGCCATGCCAGTGTACCGTCGTCGCTTGCTCGAGCCGGTTCTGCACGGCAACTTGGAGCCGCTCGCCCTGGCGCTGCCGGATCTCGGGGCCGGGTATGGTCCCGTTGTAGCCCCAGACGGCGGTCTTCGGATAGCGCGAGCCGACAAGGCGCGCCTTGGCCGGACCCGGGACCAACGGGATCGGCCCCCGCGCCGCAAGGGGCCGCGGCGGCAAGAGGCTCAGTCCCGTCGCCAGGGCACCGCCGGTCAAGAGGCTGCGCCGCGACAGTCTGCCCCAAGTCTTCATCGCAGGTCTCCACGGCGATTGGTACGGCGCGTCATCGCCCGGCACGCTCGTTGATCTGGTCGTGGCGGTCGCGCACCGCCGCGGGCCAGGTGCTCTTGATACAGGACAAGACGGCCCAAATCTCCGCATCCGTCAGTCTGTCGGCGAAGGCCGGCATGTCGCTTTCGTAGCCCTGGCCAACCAAGGCCGCTGGGCCCTGCTTGGTGAGCGCGAAGAGCTGCCGGTCGGGATGATGCCAGGTGTGGCCGCTCGCATCGTGCGGCGGCGCCGGAAGACGGCCATCGGCCCGGCGCTGGCGCCAGTGCGCTTGGCCTTCCAGGCGCGCGCCATGGCAGGCTGCGCACTCTTCTGTGTAGACTCGCGCGCCCAAGGCGACGCGCGCCGGGTCGTCGGGGTCCAGGCCCTCGGCACTATCCGAGTTGCCGAAAAGCACCCAGGCGCCTGCGGCCAGAAGCAGGGCTGCACAGAGGACGGGAAGAGGCCTACGAAGCCATCTCGGATTGCCGACGGTCATGGTGGGCCAGGTTGCGCCTTCCGGTGGCCGGAAGGTCAAGCCGGTCACCCGCGGGCGGCGGCCTCGAAGCCGGCGATGATGCGGTGGCCGGGCAGGACGACGCGGACCTCGGTGCCGGTGCCGAGCTGGCTTTCGAGCTCCAGCACGCCGTCGTGCAGCTCAACGAGCTGCTTGCTCAGCGGCAGGCCGAGGCCGGTGCCTTCGTATTGACGGGCGAGCGAGGTGTCGGCCTGGCCGAAGGGGGTGAGCGCGAGCTGGATGTCCGACGCCGCGATGCCGATGCCGGTGTCCCGCACCGAGACGATCATGCCGCGCTCCTCATCGACCCAAGCGCGCACCCAGACCTTGCCGCCGCGCGGCGTGAACTTGACGGCGTTCGACAGGAGGTTCAGCAGGATCTGCCGGATCGCGCGCGAGTCGGCCAGCACGCGGGGCAGCGACGCGGACAGGTCGACGGCCAGGCTGAGGCCGCCGGTCATGGCGCGCTCGCGCACGAAGCGCAGCGCGGCCTCGACCGACTCGCTGAGGTCCACGTCCTCTTCGTTGATCTCGAAGCGCCCGGCCTCGATCTTCGAGATGTCGAGGATGTCGTTGATCAGGCTGAGCAGGTGCTTGGCGCTGCCCTCGATGTCGTGCACGTAGTCGCGGTAGCGCTCGTTCTCGATCGGCCCGAACATCTCGTTCTTGATGATGTCGGAAAAGCCGATGATGGCGTTGAGCGGCGTGCGCAACTCGTGGCTCATCACCGCCAGGAAGTTGGACTTGGCGGCGTTGGCCAGATGCGCCTCGTCGCGCGCGGCACGCAGATGCTGGGTCAGCTTGAGCAGCTCCTCGCGCTGCACCTCGCTGCTGCGGCGCAGGCGCTCGAGGTCGGCCGTGCGGGCCTCGAGTTCGGCCTTGAGCCTTGTGGTCTCCGATGTCATTTCGCCCACGCCCTTCCCATCCGGCCTAAGCCGCCTTCAAGCCTCTGGCACCGTCGAGCTGCGCGCCCTCCAGGCTGGCGCCGTCGAGCACGGCGCCGAAGAGGACGGCATCGCGCAAGTCGGCGCCGCGCAAATCGGCATCGGCCAGGTTCGCCTCACGCAGATCAGCGCCGACCAGGGCCACGCCGCGCAGCACCGCTTCGGAGAGGCGAGCGCCGCCGAGCTTGGCGTAGGCGAGGTTCGTGCCGCGGCGCTGCTCGGTCTTGCCGACCCGCTCGACCGGCGCGAGGTTTGCACCTCTGAGGTCGGCTTCGATCAAGGTGCAGCGCGCCGCCGAAGCCCCGCGCAGATCGGCGCGGACCAGCTTCGCCCGCCGGAGATCCGCGAAGCCGAGGCTGGCCATCATGAGGTTGGCGCGCGAGAGGTCGCTGTCGCAAAGGACGGAGCGCTCCAGCCGGGCGGCCGCGAGGTTGGCCTCGGTCAGGATCTCGCCCGCGAGGTCGGCATCGTTGAGCATCGCGCATTCGCCGCTCGCACCCATCGAGGATAGCCATTCCTCGTGGCGGCCCAGAATCTCCGACAGCTTGCCGCCCGCCTGCGTCGGCCGCTTGGAGCGAATCGCCATCTTGACCTCATCGAGCTTCTCGGCCTCGGGGTCGAGGATGGCGCCGCGCAGGTCCGTCTCCATCAGATCGGCACCGGCGAGCTGCGCGCGGGTCAAGACGGCACCGGCCATCTCGGCCTTGGCCAGGCGCGCGCCGGAGAGGTCGGCACCCTCGAGTTGCGCGCCGACGAGGATCGAGCCACGCAGATCGGCGCCGCGGAGCTGCGCGTTGCGCAGATTGGCGTCGGTCAGGTCGGCCTGCAGCGCCATCCCGTCAGCCATGCGCGCGCCCGTCAGGTCGGCGCGGCGGGCGACGATGGCCGAGAGCTCCGCGGTTTTCTGGCTGACCTCCAGCAGCTTCACATCGCCCTTGCTGTCGTAGCGGGCGATCGCGGCCCGACGCATGTCGGCGTTGACCAGCACGGCGTCGCTCAAATCCGCGCCGCGCAGGCAGGCGCCGCGCAGGTCGGCCCGGGTCAGGTTGCAGCGCTCCAGGTTGGCCATCCTCAGGTCGGCGGTGAAGAGATTGACGGTGCTGAGATCGGCCTCCGTCAGGCGGGCCCGGCCCAGCCGTGCACCGGTCAGGTCCGCGTCGCTCAAGTTCTTCCGGAAGAAATCAAGGTTCGAGAGATCGTGGAAGGCCAGCAGCGCGCGCCGGCCGTCGGGCCGCCCTTCGATGAAGCGCTCGTGCCGGTCGAGGACTTCGCGGAGCTCGGCTTGCCCGAGGCGCGTCCAGCCGGAGTCAGGTTCATCCTCTATCTCCGCGGCCATGCGCGTGCGATTCCCATTCTCTCTCGGCGGCTTTGCGGCAGAAGCGAAGCATTGTTTCCGATGAGTTTTAATTTGCTCTTAACCCCTGGCCGCCGCTTCCCGTCCTCGAGGCGCCGCGCAAGGCGCCCGTCCTATACGGCGGCCGGCCATTGCGATCGACAGGGTCCTAAGACCTGTGAAGCGGCGGCGGGATTGCCTTCGAGATTGAGTCCCACCAGCATGGCGGAGGCGTGCCGGTTCAACGAGGGGCGAGTGAGCATGAGGCTGAAGACCGAGCTTACGGAACGCCTGGGCATCGAGCTGCCAATCATCCAGGCGCCGATGGCCGGCGGCGGGGACACGCCGGCGCTCGTCACCGCGGTCTGCGAGGCCGGCGGCCTCGGCTCGATCGGCGGGGCCTACTCGACGCCCGCGCAGATCGCCGCGGCCACGGGCCAGGTGCGCGACAGGACCAATCGCGCCTTCGGCGTCAATCTCTTCGCGCCGCTAGAGGCGCCACCGGCTCCGGCGGACCCAAGCGTCGCGGTCGGCAAGGTCAGCCCCTATTTTGCCGAGCTGGGTCTGGAGCGTCCCGCCGCGCCGGTCGCCGGCGGCTTTGATTTCTATGCGCAGTTGGAGGCGGCGCTCGAAAGCGGCGCGCGCGTCTTCAGTTTCACCTTTGGGCTCATGCCCGCGTCGGTGATCGAGGCGGCCAAGGCGCGGGGCATGTTCGTCATGGGCACCGCGACGACGGTCGACGAAGCGATCCGGCTCGAGGCCTCGGGGGTCGAAGCCATCATCGCCCAGGGCGCGGAGGCCGGCGGCCATCGCGCGGGCTTCTCCGATGACTTCGACGGCGGCCTGATCGGCGTGATGTCGCTGGTGCCGCAGATCTTCGATGCGGTCTCGCTGCCGGTGGTGGCCTCTGGTGGCATCATGGACGGCCGCGGCCTCGCCGCCGCCCTCGTCCTGGGTGCCCAGGCGGTCCAGTTCGGCACCGCTTTTCTCGCCACCGAAGAGGCGGGCATCCCCGAGGCTTACAAGGATGCGATCCTCGGTGCCGCGGAAGATCAGACCCGCATCACGCGCGCTTTCTCGGGCCGGCCGGCGCGCGGCATCGTCAATCGCTTCATGGCCGAGATCGATGGAGCGGCGGAGCCGGACGCGATTCTGCCGTTTCCCTATCAGAACGCCCTGACCCGGCCGATGCGCGCCGCCGCGGCCAAGTCCGGAAGGGCGGAGTTCCTCTCGCTCTGGGCGGGTCAGGGCGTTCGCCTCGCGCGCCGCGTGACGGCCGCCGTCCTGGTCAGAGAGATCGCCGAGGGCGCGCGCGAGGCACTGGCAGCGCTACAATAGGTCGGATGCGAAGTGGTGGAGCCGAGAGAAGTAAGTTTGAAACGGCCGTTTGACGCCCTGGCAGAATGGAACACTGTTCTGGAGCAATCCAAGCCCGGCTTTCTGCCGTTGCCGCAGCGCCCGCTAGGGCGGCACCAGCTTTAGCGCCGCCCTTTCATCGGGTGTTGCGTCGCTTGTTCGATCTTCCCGGGTGTGCGCCTTGACGGTGCGGTCTCGCAGGAGTGCGGTGCGGGCTGAGGATGTGGCCTTCCTCGATCACATAAATGATGTAGTGCTTGCCATGGTGATGCACCCGCACCGGCGGCACGTACTCGGTTCGCTCGGACGCGATACGCGGATTCTCGGCAATGATATCGATGACGCGGCGCAGTTCTCGCTCGTAGCGATCCGCCTGGTCGCGGCCAAATCTCAAATAGCCGTAAACGTAAGAGCTGATGATATCGGCGTCGGCTTGCGCGGTGAATCTAATCTTCATCCAGCGCAGATTTTTCCGCACGTGCCCGTGCCTCGTCCAATATCTCATCCAGCGACCGCGTGCTCACGCCACTCGCCAGGCCTTCGTCAATCGCTGCCTGGAGAGCCTTCACGCGGCTCTGCCTATCCTGATCACGGCGGATCAGGTCACGGACATAGTCACTTGTGGTTGAGTAGCGCCCTTCCCGCACTTGGGTCTCGCACCAGTCCTTCATGGGGTTGGGGACGGAGACGTTCATCTGGGCCATGCGGTGTCCTTTCAACGCCAAGTATGGGCAGCGTATAAAGCTTTATCAAATTTTGACATCGCGCGCTTCCGGGGAGCCTGGCAAGGGGATCCGGCAGGGTCTCGCTAGCGCGTTTTGCGTTCGCATGGAGTCGGCCCCGGCCCACGCCCCCACCCGGCCACC
>JAKSDN010000816.1 GCA_022360075.1 Kiloniellales bacterium
GGCCGTGAATCCGGCCGGCCTGGATCACACGGCCTCGCCCAACCAGCACGCGCGGATCGACATTCTGACTGCCGGCGCTTCGGTCTTCGATACCGGCGCGGGCGTGCTCACGAATCTCTTCATCGGGGTGGATCCTCTGGGCTCCAACCCGAATCCCTTCACGGCCTACGCCTTCGACATTACGGGCTTGGGCGCCGGCACCTTCCAACTGAGATTCGCCGAGGTCGACAATCAGCTATTCCTCAACATGGGCGTCGACAACGTGAGCATCGTCGCCATGGGCGATATCACCGCGACCCCCAGTAGCGTTATCGCCGAGCCAGCCTCCCTGACCCTGCTGCTCACCGGGATCGCCGGACTTGGCCTGGCCGCGCGGCGCCGACGCAAGCGCGCCGGCTGAGGGATAGAGAGAGCGCGAGAAGGAAGGGCCATACGCCGCCTGGATTCCCTTGAAGCGCCACCAACAGGGCAACTGAGCTATTCTACGCAAGGCGTTAAACCGCTCGGGGGCCCGACCATGCCTTTCCAGCTCAATCAGATCGGCCAGATCGGCATCGGCGTCAGCGACGTCGATCGCGCCGAGGCGTTCTACGGCGAGACGCTCGGACTGCGGAAGCTCTTTCGCTTCGGCGATCTCTTGTTCTTCGATTGCGCCGGGGTACGGCTTTTCATCGAGAAGGCCGGGGAAGCCGCCGAGGCGCGGCAAGCGTCACCGATCTATTTTCGCTGCGCCGACATCGCGCTCGCCGTGCACGCACTTGAGGGCCGCGGCGTGCATTTCAGCGGGCCACCCCACCTAATCGCGAAGATGGACGACCACGACCTCTGGATGGTCTTTTTCGCCGATCCGGACGGGCACACCCTCGCCCTGATGCAGGAAGCGCCCAAGGGCTACAAGCCGGCGCACGAGTGACACCGAGGCGATCTCTGTCATCTGCAATGACCGAGGTCAAAGAACTCTCGGCAATTTCCTGATTGCTTCGACAAAGGTCACGATCGGCCGGTGCCACGGCCGTCGTCCCTTCCGCAAACCGCTCGAGCTGCCCAGTGCCTTCAAGGCGATTGCGCCTGCGCTGCGGCAGCCAAAATGCATCGACGTTCCGCTACTGCGACACGGAGTCCGCCATGACCATGTCCCCCATGCTGTTCATTTGCCTGTTCCTCGCCGCGCTGGGCATCTTCTTCGCCGGCTCGGGCTTCATCTGGTGGGTGTCGCTCCAGGCACGCGAGACTAAGAGATTGGAAGGCAGGTGAGCTTCGCCCCCTTGCGCTCTGAGCCACCCGGCTTGAGAAATGGGATAAGAGTGGCAAAAGTCCGGGCAAGAATGGACCGTCGTTCTGCGACAGGAACGACAAGGGGCTTGGAGCGCTGGACAAACAGCCCGCGTGCTTCGAGACGCGCTCTGTCGAGCGCTCCTCAGAGCTTGTGAAAAAATTGACGTGTGGCTGGAATGCAATCCTGCGTCCTTCGAGACGCCCGCCAAGGCGGGCTCCTCAGGATGAGGACATTTCTTTATGCCACCAAAGACTTACCTCATCCTGAGGAGCGCCC
>JAKSDN010000980.1 GCA_022360075.1 Kiloniellales bacterium
CGGCGCAGCTCGTCCTCGGCTTTGAGCTGCTCGGCCCCGGGCTCGCTCTCCAGGTAGGCCCGGGCGCGGCCCTTGACCGCCTCGACATCGACCGCGAAGTCGCGCGCCAGGATCTCGAGGAACTGCAGCCGGCCGGCCTCGTCCAGCTCGAGATAGGTCTCGCCCAGCTCGGCCGCGCGCATGCGTGCCGAGACCTCACCGCCGCGCGCCTCCAGGCAGGCCTGCATCAGGCCGCGCATTGCTTTCTCGTCGTGCGGCGCGCCCTCGACGACGGACAGCCCGACCGTGCGCGCCGCACCGACCGCGATGTCGCGCCAGGCCGCGGCGAGGTTGTCGAGCGTGCGCCCGACCAGGGTTCCGCGTTGCTCTTCGGCCATGCCTTGGTCCGTCGGGCCTCCGCTGCTCAGAACGCCGGGCCCATTAGGGCCTCGGGTAGCCACAGCGCGATCTCGGGAAAGATGCAAAGCAGGATGATAGCCAAGATCATGCAGGCCATGAAGGGCAGTGCCCCGCGCAGGATCGTCGGCAAAGCGACGTCCGGCGCAATGCCGTTGATCACATAAAGGTTCAGCCCGACCGGCGGCGTGATCAATCCGATCTCCATGTTGATCGTCAGCATCACGGCGAACCAGATCGGATCAAAACCGGCCGCCTCGACGATCGGCACCAGCGTCGGCGCGGTCATCAAGATCACGGCGACGGGGGGCAAGAAGAACCCGGCGATCAGCAAGAAAAGGTTAACGCAGCCCATCAGGACCCAGCGGTTGACCTCGAGCTCGCCGATGGCCAGCGCCAGCGACTGGGTGATGAAGAGCGAGGACATCATGTAGCTGAAGAGCGCCGCGCCGGCGATGATCATGAGGATCATCACCGACTCGCGCATCGAATCGCGCAGGATCTCCCAGAGCTGGCTCGGCCGGGTCATGCGGTAGATCACCATGACCAGCAGGATGCAGAACACCGCGCCGACCCCGGCCGCCTCCGAGGGCGTGGCGACGCCGCCGTAGAGCACCCAGAGGATGCCCGCGATGATCACCAGGAAGGGCCCGACCTTGGGCAGCACCACCAGCCGCTCGCGCCAGGAGAAGCCGCTGGCCCGGGCATGAAAGCGGTAGCCCTGGCGCCAGGCGTCGAACAGGCCCCAGGCAATGAAGAGGCCGGTCAGCAGGGCGCCCGGCAGCAGACCGGCGATGAACAGCCGGCCGATCGAGGTCTCGGTCGCGATGCCGTAGA
>JAKSDN010000699.1 GCA_022360075.1 Kiloniellales bacterium
CCATGACCTTGGCTTGGTTCGCCGACCAAGGGCTCATCACCCTGGCCGATCATCACCTTGCGTTACAAACCGACGGAAACCGCCGTGGTACGTAGAACGTATGCCCGGTGGTGTGGGAGGCGGGAACCGGGAGGAACCCGACTACCCGATTCGGGCCCGCGCCTTCGTTGGTGCCCGGGCGATTGTGACAATCGCCACGGCCCAGTATCTGCTAGCCTTCTAGCCTAATGTTTCCAGAAAAGAAGCCTTGCCGATCGCCGGATGGGGGTCGGGGAAGGAGATACCATGGTCGCCTTGATCGATTTTCTGACGGATTTCCGGGTCATCATTCCCGTGACCCTCAGCCTGCTGCTGCCGCTCGCCGTCTTCATCGGCCGGCACAACATCCGGATTCGGCGCAACGGTCTGCTCGAGGAGCTCAAATCCCTGCTCGAGTTGGGCGACGGCAAGGGCAGCGCGGGCAACGTGCAGACTTTCGCCATGGCGCGCGCCCGCTATCTCCGAAGCGAGGCGGACGCGAGCCTCGTCAGCCGGCTGAAGGACGCGGCCAACTACTTCGTCCCGGTCCTGATCTTCGTGCTGGTCAGCTCGATCGGCTTCGTTGCGATCGCCAAGACGGTGACGATGGAGTTCTCCAGCCTCAACTTCGTGTTGGCCGGGCCGGTCGCGCACCCTGCCGGCGCGCTGACGTCCTACCAGCACGGCACGGTCGTGCTGCTGGCCACCGCCTTCGCGGCCGCCTATGTCTGGTCGATTGGCTACCTTGTCCTGCGGATCGCCAACTTCGACCTCTCGCCGCTGTCCTTCCTGCGCACGTCGGTGCACATCCTGCTGACCTGCTTGACGGCCGTCGTGTTGCGCCATGCGCTGGCCAACGGCTTCGGCGTGGAAGCGGAGACCGGTATCGGCTTCCTGATCGCTTTCTCGCTGCTGCAGGGCATGTTCCCACGCCTCGGCATCAACTATCTCGTCGAACGGATGCCCTCGGCCGTTCGCCTCAACCGGCCGGTGCCCAAGGCGAGCAAGATCTCCCGCTTCTATCCGCTCGATCTGATCGACGGGATCAGCTCGGAGGTCAAGTTCCGGCTCGGCGCCTTCGAGATCACGGATGCGCAGAACCTCGCCACCCAGAACCCGGTCATCCTGTTCCTGGAGACGCCCTATGGCCTGTTCAAGATCCTGGACTGGGTCTCGCAGGCGCAGCTCCTGCTGGTCGCCGGACCGGAGCGCTATCTCAAGCTACGGGAACTGAACGTCCACAACATCCGAGAGCTTCTGGCCTATGGGCGCCATCCCGAGACGCGCAAGCTCTTGAGGCCGATCCTGATCGACGCGCCCGAGGGTATCGAGGTCACCGACGAGATGATCCGCGTCGAGCTGGAGTCGGTCGCCGAAGCGCTGCATGTCCAACGCCTGGAGCAGCTTTGCCACACGCTCTCTCGCTCCGCTGCCGAGCTGCCTGCGGAGGGACAGCGGGGTAAGGCTGCGGCGGACGGTGGCACGAGGGCCCTGCTCAGTGCCGTCGCGGGCGGGATCGAGACGCGGAGCATTGCCGGGCCAGCCAAGCCGGCAGGTACTTGAGCCGGCCGTGGGCTGGTTCCATGTGATCGCAAAACGCTCTACTCGCTCACCTCGATGTAGAACACCGACCAGGCCCAGCGGGCCTCGTCGTCGTGGCTTGGGGCCTGGCCGTCCTTGCGGTCGTAGACGACCCAGGTCGGGCCGCGCTGGCCGATGTTGAGGGGGCGGCCGTCGCGCTTGAGCGCCACGAGCCAGTCATGGCTCTCCAGCTCCGCGTGCGTGATCTCCACGCCGTAGCCGTCGAGCGCGAAGATCGTGATGGTCTCGCCCCGCGCCTCCACCGCATCGAGCAGGTCCTTCAGCCAGGGGCCCTCGAAGCGGATGGCCTTCGGCCAGGCCGGGACGCCGAGGGTGACGGCCTGCACGCCCAGGCCTTCGAGCATCGCGCGGTCGAAGGCCGCGGCCTTCTCGAAAGTTTTCTCGTGATAGCCGAGGAAACCGTCCTCGAATTCGTCGAAAGCCGGCCGGTTGGTCTTGCCGATCGCACCGGCGATGGTCAGCACGACCGGGCCGGTCGGCTCGGGGAGCTCGGCGGCCTGGGCAGGGTCAGCGAAGACCAGCGCAAGCAAGAATACTGTGCCGACCAGTAGCTTCAGCCGTTGTAACCCTCGCCCCCCGCCGGCCGGGGGGAGAGGGTGGCGCGCAGCGCCGGGTGAGGGGGGCCGGGCCGATGACTCGTTCTCGCTGGGCTTTGTCGCTTTCGATGCTCTTGTTCTCATCATCAAAGCCTCTTCGCCTCCACGGGTCCCCTCACCCCGGTCCTCTACCCCCTGAAGGGGGCGAGGGAGACCGTTCAGTCGCTTGACCAGAAAGACCGATTTGGTCTCGACAGCTCAATACTACTCCGCCGCCGCGTCCTTCTTCGGCGCATTGGGCTCGACCGCGCCCCAGCGGGCGGCGGCCTGGTCGTCGCTGTCGCGGGCCTCGACCCACTGGGAACCCTCGCCCGTCTCCTCGAGCTTCCAGAAGGGCGCTTGAGTCTTCAGCCAGTCGATCAGGAAGGCGCAGCTCTCCAGCGCGGCCTGGCGATGGGCGCTCGCCGTGACCACCAGGACGATCGGCTCGCCCGGCTCCAGGCGGCCGTAGCGATGCACGATGAGGCTCGCCTCCAGCGGCCAGCGCTCCTGGGCCTCGGCCTCGATGCGCGCCAGCATCTTCTCGGTCATGCCCGGGTAATGCTCGAGGGTCATGGCACCGACCGACTCGCCGCCGGCCATGTCGCGCACCAGCCCGACGAAGGTCGCGACCCCGCCGATCTTGTGGTTGCCCGCGGTCAAGGCGGCGACCTCGGCGCCCTGCTCGAAAGGCTCGCGTTGCACGCGGATCATGGCCTCACCCTCCCGTCACCGGCGGGAAGAGCGCGACCTCGTCGCCCGGTCGCACCGGGTCGCCGGGGCGCGCGTATTCCTGATTGACCGCGACGCGGATCGCCGCCAGGTCGGCCAGCGCCTCGGCGTGGCCGGGGCCGCGCGCCTTCAGCCAGTCGAGCAGCTCGGCCACGTTGGTCACCTCGGCGGGTGGCGAGACATCCTCCTCGGCGACCCCGGTCTTGGTCTTGAGCCAGGCGAAATAGAGCAGCTTCACAGGGACACCTCGCTGAAAGGCAGGAAGTCGACGGGCGTGCCGGCGCTCAGCTCGGTCATCTCCTCGGGCAGCTCGACCAGGCCGTCGGACTCGACCATGGAGCTGAGGATGCCGGCGCCGTCGCGCGGAAACTTGAGGGCGCGCCAGCCGCCGCGGCCGTCGGCCTCGAGCCGGGCGCGCACCCACTCGCGCCGGTCCTTCTTCTTGCGGTAGTCGAAGCCGGCGGTGACCGTGAAGTGATGGGGCGCCAGCTCGGCCGCGCCCATGAGGCGCAGGATCATCGGCCGCACGAAGGCGAGGAAGGTGACCATCACCGCGACCGGGTTGCCGGGCAGGCCGACGAAGGGCACGCGCGCGACCTGGCCGAGGGCGATCGGCCGTCCCGGCTTGATCGCCAGGCGCCAGGCATGGAGGCTGCCCAGCGCCTCGACGGCCTGCTTGACGTGGTCCTCCTCGCCAACCGAGACGCCGCCCGAGGTGACGATCAGATCGTGGTCTTTCGCCGCCTCGGCCAGCGCCGCCTCGACCGTTGCCCGGCGGTCCGCCAGGATGCCAAGGTCGGAGACCCGGCAGCCCAGGCCCGCGAGCAGGCCGTGCAGCGTGTAGCGGTTGGAATCGTAGATGCTGCCCGGCGCGAGCGCCTCGCCCGGCTCGCGCAGCTCGTCGCCGGTCGAGAAGAGGGCGACATTGAGTGGCTCGGCGACCAGAAGATCGGCGCGGCCGATCGCCGCGGCCTGGCCGAGATCCTGCGGGCGCAGGCGCGTGCCCGCGGCGAGCACCCGCGCTCCCGCCTCGATGTCCTCGCCGCGCCGCCGCCGGTTGGCGCCGCGCTTGATGCCGGGGCGGATGATCACGGCCTCGCCCTCCTGGCGGCAGTCCTCCTGCATCATCACCGTGTCCGGCCCCTCGGGCATGCGCGCGCCGGTGAAGATGCGCACCGCCGCGCCGCGCTCGGCTGGCGCCTCGAGCGGATGGCCGGCTGTCGCCCGGCCGATCACCGGCAGCCGGGTCTCGCTTTCCGGATCGAGATCGTCGAAGAACACGGCGTAGCCGTCGACCGCGGAGTTCTCGTGCGGCGGCACGCCGGCCGGCGCGACCAGGTCCTCGGCCAGCACGCGCCCCAGCGCCGCCATCACCGGCACCCGCTCGGCCGCGCAGACCGGCGCCACCTTCTCGGCCAGCAGCGCGCGCGCC